>NZ_JBYCKQ010000038.1:0-68552 GCF_057473465.1 Acidithiobacillus sp. TH-A117 | reverse complement strand
CTGCCCACGATCCGCCAGAATCATTGCCCACCATCGCCCAGAATCACCGCCCACGATCATTCAGAATGACTGCCCACGATGGGCCAGAATACGCAATTCCCAAAAACCCCTGCAGATCGATATCCCCCGTGACGTCCAGGGTCATTGTCTCAATGGTGATTCCACGCGCGGCAGCGTTGTAGGAAATCCCCACCGAAAGACAAGCCGTCAGTCCCGCAAGTAACAATTCCACAGCGTTGGGCCCCCGATTGCTTCCCAGCAGCACAGGCGGCTCATCTCCTTCGAGTACAAAGGGTTGTGTCCGCGACGAATCTTCCTGTTTGACCCCGCTGAATCCTTGAATCTGCGTCCGCACGTGGGCCCCGGTTTGCCATTCGGTGTGGGCGCGGAAGACAAACTTCGCAAGTTCGGGGTCTCCTTTCACGGCATCAATGGTTGCCATCAGTTGCGGAACGTCCACACCGTTCACAGGAGTTGAGTCCATGCGTTTTCCTCCGGGTAATCAGTAGATTCAGAAATTGCTAAACTGTGAGACAAAGAGAGCGCACCATTTGTTCCCGTCAAAAGCAGACCACCTCATCAACGGCACTGATCCAAGCCGAGAGGCCTTTCATGGAGCTCTTATTGACACCCTTTGGGAGGGCATCAATCCCCTGGGCTTGCAAAGAGCTTCCGCAACACTGGACCTCCAGTCCCAACTCCAATAGTTCGTTCAGCAAAGCATGCGTGCTATCCCCTGCAGTCTCGGCACCTTTCAGCAAGAGAACTCCCTCTCCCGCAAGAAACAGGCGCACGTCCTTTCCGTCAGCCAGCATGGCCCCAGCGAGTCGGACAGCGGTGTCGGCCCTGGGGTTTGCCAGTTCTGGAGCGGCATGCAAAATTATGAGTGCGGTAGTCATCCAGATACTCCTGTAGAAGCGGTGTGTGTTCGCGGGTGGGTTTCTTGTACGGAAAGCGCGATCCACAAGCCAGAAAACGCGACGATGCCGGCGGTGAACCAAATGGTGGGGAGAATCTTGTCGCTCCATTGTGCGACCACGCCGAGAACGAGACCACCAATGGCATAACCGGTATCTCGCCAGTATCGATAGGTGCCCAGGATGCGTCCACGCTCCAGTGGGGGCGCCACATCGGACATGGCGGCGATCAGGTTGGGGTAAAGAAGGGCCATGCCGAAGCCCATGATGGCGGCGGTGATGATCCATGCCCCAAAGTGGGTGACCAGCGCGGTTCCCGCCAGGCCGGCCGCCAGCAGGGCGAAGCCTGCCAGGATGGGCGGCCTGCGACCGATGCGATCTGCGAGGTGTCCAGTCCCAAATTGACCGAGCCCCCAGACCATCGCATAGACACCGGTGATCCAGCCGATTTGCACGACGCTCAAACCGTGAAAACGGAAAAAGACCGGGAAGAGGACCCAAACCAGGGTATCGGCAATCTTGTTGGCGACCCCACCCTGGCAGAGGGCCCGATAGGTGGCGTCCCGAAAAGAAACGTGCAGGAAAGTCGCCCAGGTGCTGGCCTGAGAAGCTGTCTTTGATGTTTCGACCGATGACTGACGCTGTGTATGCTCTGCGCGAACCCAATGGATAGTATCCTGGATCCCCAATAGTAGGAGTAGCGCGAGAGCAATGACGACGAGTCCGAAAGCCAATAGTGTCCAGCGGGGACCGTAGACGACGGCGAGATAGCCCGTTGCGAGGCCCGCCAACCCCACCGCGATGTACCCCACTGCCTCATTGATGCCGACAGCGAGGCCGCGCTGGTGGCTATCGGCCAGATCGATTTGGCTCGTGACGGTCATGGTCCAGGTGAAAGCCTGGTTGATCCCCAAAAAAACATTGGCGCCGATGATCCACCACCAGTTGGGAGCAAAAAAGATCATCAGCGGAATGGGAATCCCCGCCAACCAGCCCAGGAATAAGACCTGCTTGCGACCGACTCGATCGGATAGCCCGCCGGCGACAAAGTTGAGAGCCCCTTTTACTAGACCAAAGGAAATCACAAAGGAGGCGAGAAAAAGGAAGGCGTGGCTATCTACGCCAAAACGGTGGCTCATGGAGGGAAGAACATTTCTCTCCATGCCGATGATCAAGCCTACGAAAAAGACCTGAACCGTTTGCAGGAGGAACTGACCTCGATTGACGCCAATTCCTCGAGTATAGGTCGCGGTCTCCTGAGACCGGGAGATCATCCCTGATGGTCCTTGCGGAGAGGCACCACCGTCGCTAATGCCTCTTGAAGCTGGGTAGTGGTCTGCATTTGGTCCAGGATGAGATCGCGGACGATCTCGCAAGTTTCCAGAACCTTGGGGCTGGTCAGACGATAGTGACAGAAGGTTCCGCACTTATCGCAATGCACCAAGCCCCGAGCTTTCAGCACGCTTAGGTGCTGGGAAAGGTTGGCTTTGGACAGGCCGGTGAGTTTTGCTAATTCACCGGCATTTTTCTGTCCCTCGCCCAGATAATGGATGATCTCCAGGCGTTTGGGGTGCGCCAGGGCGGCAAATACCTCAGAAAACAGCGCATACCGAACCGTATCATTCTTCATGCTGCTGTTCCCAGATTGATGGCAACAATGCGCGCCATATCGGCCGGCTTTTCGGGAATGTCCGCGGTGAGCGAACGAACGAAAGTCCCGCGCTCCATGGTGAGGTAAGGGTCCCAACGTTTTTCAAAGCCAAGAGTCGAAGAAGGCTTCCCGGACAGGCCAGCACCGCAGACGCTCCCTGCCGTGTGCCCGGGGAAAATCTCTAGCTCGTTGGGCAAGACCAGGAGTTTTTGGTGGAGGCTGTCGAAGAGTTTTTCCGCCATTTCCTCTGGCGTTCCACCCAGATCGGGGCGTCCCACTCCGCCAACAAAGAGCGTGTCCCCGGTTAGAGCAAACCAGGGGTCGGCACTTCTTCGCCGATCGCTGACCAGAAGACAGAGGCTGTCCAGGGTATGGCCAGGGGTATATAGCACTTGCGTTACGACATTTCCGGTTTCCAGGACTTCACCGTCGTGAAGGCCGCGAATCGCAAACCGCACTAAGTCTAATCACTTTCGTGCATGCAGTACGGCGCGCCAACCCGTTCCGCCAAGGCCCGTCCGCCAGATAGGTGATCGGCGTGAATGTGGGTGTCGATAACGAAGCTAATGGCAACTGCAGCCTTCTGTGCCTCTTCGAGGAACCAGTCCTCGTCCCCTGCCACCACATCCACGGCTACCGCGAAGCCCTTGCCACCACATCCGTAGAAGTAGGACAAGGTACCGTCAGCGCTTGCGCGTTGTTTGAAGAACATGGTTCACCTCGAATATTTCGTAGTTAAGAAAACAAGCAACTTAAAAACTAACGAAACTTCCACCCTCTGTCAACAGGATTCAAGACATCATGATTCAAGCGATGGCTTCGGGGGGGCACATCGGTACATCCGCCGGACTCATGGAAAGCGCGTCGGCCAGCGCCTCATGATCTGGACTGCCGCGCTCCGCAATCAGCTTTAGAGCGTCGCCTTCCCGGGCTTCGAGCCATTCTTCAAAAAGTTGGTGCAGTTCAGGCTGCGCATAGACCGCCAGTGAAGTGGTGCGACGCATGGTGTCCAGCATTTCCATACACATTGCCATGCACGCCCCCATCATCTGTTGCATGGGATTGCCACCTTCCGCGCCTTCCCCGTGCTGGTTCATCATCTTCTGCATCATCGCCATGGGACGCCCACCGCCTTGCCCCATCATTTTTTCATCATTCCCATGCCCATCTCCATGGGGTTTCCACTCCCGGACTTTGCAGAACCGCCTTTTTCGTTGCCACTTTTTTCCGGTTCATCGGGTTTTGCTAATTCCATGACCACTCTCCTAAATTTCTCAGATTTACCACAGCCAACAGAATTCCCGGGCAGTTCCGGTTTCTCCGTTATCCACGAAGTCGAAAAAGGGCACCGTAGTGATAGGGGGGCAACGTAATAACGTCTACCTGTAGGAAGCCAGCGGGTTCTACCACAGTTCGCACCTGCTCCGGCGTCATTCGGAGCTCAGTGCGCGGTCCGCGTGCCTGTCCCAGCACCGGTGTTTCTTCCCGCGGGCGGGCATGCCAGTTGACGATGGCAAAGATTCCTCGTGGTTTCAGGATCCGAGCGACTTCCCTCGCCAAGGCGATCGGATTGGGCACGCCGTGAAAAGTGTTGGCCATGAGGCAATAGTCCACCGGCTCGGGGAGCAGCCGATGCAGATCCATGGCGTCGCCTTGCAAAAAAGTACAGTTCTTCAACTCGGCGCACTCCGATTCAGCTGCAGCAAGCATTTGCTCGTCGAGATCAAGACCGAAGACTTCGCCATTTTCCACCTGTTTGGCGAGGGCGGCGGTGAAATAACCATCCCCGCAGCAGAGATCCAGCACCGTCATGCCGGGCCTGACACCCAAGGCCCTGACGACCCCCTCCGGATCGGGCCACAGGGCCTGCCACCAGTCGGAATCGGGCATGACCGTGGCCGGGAAAAACGCCGCTTGCTCTTTCGTATCCATCCCCACTCCTTCCGTACTATTCCAGATCCTTGCGCATCTGCTGGTACTCTTCGCGGGTGATCTCGCCCCGGGCATAACGCCGGTCCAGGGCTTCCCGCGGAGTTTCTCCCGCCCCGGGTGTTTTGTGCGAACCGCCGCACATGGGGCCGCCGCCCATGCTACCGCGCATCATGAAAACCATGAAAACCACCATCAGCACCAAAAAAATCAGCGGAAAGATCCACCACCAAGGCATCCAGCCCCACCCTCCGTTCATCCACATGACCTTGTCTTCCGGTTCATTGGGGAAATACTGTTGTTGCCATTGCCCCCCTCTGGGGAGAGCATCGGGGTGTGGGCCCCTACCCAAGCCTGTAACGACTGCAGAATCGCCAGCAATTCTGGGTCGGGAAGGCAGTAGTACACGAAGCTCCCGCGCCGTTCGGCGCGCACCAGTCCAGCTTCCCGCAGAATGCGCAAGTGGAAGGAGACATTGGTCTGGGGTTGCTTGGTGGCACGGATGATGTCGGTCACTGGTCGGCATTCCGTCCCCAACGCACAAAGGATGGACAGCCGGTTTGGTTCGGCCAGGACTTTGAAAATCGGGCAGAGCAATCGAGCAGGACAGGACTCTTCCAGCATAACATTCTCCTTGATATGAGCGTGCTCTTACATGTATAGTCGCTCATATTGATACTAGCGCATGCGGTTGTCAATGGGTTCTACTTTCGTGCTGCCACCTGGGAGGATTTTCATGCTGACGCTCCTTCATTTTGACTTCTGCCCTTTTTGCCAGCGGGTGCGTTTGGCACTGGGTTACAAGGGAATCGTTTTTAACGAGCAGCCAGCGTGCTTTTATGCTCCAGAACACTTCCAATCGATTAGCGGCTTTGATCGACTACCTGTCGTCGAGTACCCCGATGGAAGTCGCCAGGGCGAATCTCTGGAGATCATCGCAGAACTGGATCGCCGCTTTCCTGAGACACCGCCGCTCTGTCGCGGAGCCATTAGCGACTCGGAGTGGGAAGGTGTGCAGGCGTGGCGTGCACGCATCAGTGACATGCTATTTCGCCTGATCGCACCCACATTGCCGCAATATGCGAGTCTCGGACAGGATTCCCGCGCAATGACCTATTACCGGGACCGTATGGAGAGTTGGCTGGGGGATACGCTGGAGGGGCTGCAGGAGCGTCGTAAGGAGTGGTATGTCGGAATGGAGGCCGATCTCCAGGACGTTGCCGCGCGCGTCGCCGTCCACGGCTTCTATACTCCCATGTTTTCTGTTGCCGACACGCTTATTACCGGCGATTTGACCGGCTTACGCCTACTGGAGGACATCCAGTTGCCACCCGAACTGACCACATACTTCGCACGCGTGGAAGCGGCTGCCCAGACCACGCTTCTGCCCACCGGGGGATAGCGAAGACAGCCCTGGCTTTGTTCGTGAATCATCGGTAGTCGTCAAAATGGCTCGCGGGCGCCCTATAAATAAGGGGGGCTGCCCGCCGATTGATAAGTGATCTGATCATTACTACATTACTTCAAATGAACATAAAAGATAATGATCCGCGTTGTCTCGTCAGTTGCTTCGAACCAGGCAAAGTCGCTGCCGCGCGCATGCGTCTGGAACAAGATGAATCCGATATCAAAGCCGTTGTGCGCATATTTGATGTGCTGGGAAATCAAACGCGTCTGCGCATCCTGCTTGCTTTGGCGTCCGAAGAGCTTTGCGTCTGTGATATTGTGCACGTGCTTAACCTCAGTATCAGCGCAGCTTCTCATCAATTACGTGCATTACATGACCGGGACTGGCTGCACATGCGTAATGGTGGAAAGATGGTCTACTACCGCACCAATCCTCAGCAAATAAAACATCTGCTCAGCATGAAAAACACCTTTCTAGAAGCTCGTATTGCATAACAGAAAGCAGGATAGGAAGCCGCATGGATTGATTAGGTACAGTGCTCTATTATTCCAAAGAATTCGCAGTGTTTGGCTTTTTGTTTGCAGGATTTTTGCAGGCTGTTGCAAGTCCTATGGTTGCCCCGAAAAAAGGCCGCCTGACTCACTTCTGACCCAAATTTACCGAGCCATAACAACACCCAGATGGGCTGGCGAGGAGGCCGCATGTCTACACTTCAGTAGGATAACGTCGCCTTTTTTATTGGTCGTCCATAGTCTGCTCCCGCAGAGACTCGATGAGCGGGCAAAGGTAATTCCCCTGCCGAGATTTACAAGCCTCGAGCTGCTTTAGCAAAGCACCCTCTATTCGGTGTAATTCACGCAAACGCGCCTGCACACTCAAGAGATGTTGCGCGGCCAATTCTGCAGCCTCGCGACAATGCGCACCATCGGCAAGTTTTAGGAGTTGTACGATCTCCTCCAGGGTGAAGCCCAGCCCTTTCGCTGATTTTGCGAAGTGCAATCGCTCCAGGTCCGATTGTCCGTAGTGACGGATTCCGCCGGGGGGACGTTTCGGCTCTGGGAGAAGGCCCTTGCGCTGATAAAAGCGGATGGTTTCGATGTGTACGCCGGCAGCTTTTGCCAAAGCACCGATGGTGAGAGATGGCATGGGATAAATCCTCCTTGACTCCGTACCAGACTACGGTAATAGAGTCTCTTGTAACAAGTGTGAATGAACTCCACTTGCCTGCACCAGGAGAAAACGATGAACAAGATTTTACTGTCCCGCATCCTCGACAAGACCGGGGTGCTTGGTACCATCATTTCGGGCTTGAGTTGTGCGATGTGCTTTCCAGCGCTCGCTAGCATTGGAGCGGCCGTCGGTCTGGGATTTCTCAGCCGCTGGGAAGACCTTTTCGTACACATCCTCATTCCGGTGTTTTTGGTGATCGCCTTGTTGGCGAACGGCCTCGGATGGTTTGCTCACCATGAATGGCGACGATCTGCACTAGGCTGTTTGGGGCCAATCGTGGCGCTGCTGGGAGACCAGGGCATGACCCATCACGTTTTGTTGCCTGATGTCGCGCGTACCATGTTCTATGTCGGGCTCGTTGGGATGGTCCTATTCGCCTTCTGGGATCTCTTCCGCCCCGCTCACAAACGCTGTGTGCTGCCTTCCAGCAATAACCATCCCTCAAGCTGCTAAGCAAGGAGATCTATCGTGTCGCAAAAAATTGTTCTTTCTATCACCGGAATGACCTGTGCGCATTGTGTCCAGAGTGTGGAAAAGGCGCTACTTGCCATTCCTGGTATCGACAGCGCCAAAGTATCGCTGGCCAGCAACCAAGCGGAAATACACCTTGCGTCTCCGCTACCATTAGAAACCTTGCTGGCAGCTCTAATGCAGGCAGGCTACGGTGCGACAGTAGAGCAGGAAAATGTGCCTGGATCTGCACGCGCTCCAGCGGAGTCCGAGCCACTGCACGTTGCCATCATTGGCAGTGGCGGCGCAGCAATGGCGGCCGCGCTTAAGGCAGTGGAGCGCGGTGCCCGGGTAACCCTCATCGAACGGAGTGTGATCGGTGGCACCTGCGTTAATGTTGGCTGCGTGCCCTCGAAAATTTTCATTCGCGCTGCGCACATCGCCCATCTGCGGCATGAAAGCCCATTTGATGCCGGAATCACTGCGCAAGTGCCCACTATTCGCCGCGAGCCCTTATTGGCGCAGCAGCAAGCTCGCGTGGATGAACTGCGCCATGCCAAGTACGAGGGGATTCTGGCCCAGACGCCGGCCATTACCGTTCTGCGTGGCGAGGCGAAATTTTTGGATGGGCAGACTCTTTCTGTGGCGTTCCCCGACGGTAAGAGCCAATCAGTCTCGTTTGATCGCTGTCTGATTGCCACTGGCGCAAGTCCGGGCATTCCACCACTACCAGGCCTCGCGGAGACCCCGTACTGGACTTCTACGGAGGCATTGGCGAGCGACTCTGTTCCCAATCGGCTCATGGTAATTGGGGCTTCTGTGGTGGCCGTAGAGCTTGCCCAAGCCTTTGCCCGTCTCGGTAGTCAGGTAACCATTCTTGCTCGCGGTGTCTTGCTCAGTCAGGAGGATGTTGCCATTGGAGAGGCACTCACCAGTGTCTTCCGCGAGGAGGGAATCACCGTGCGGGAAAACACCCAGGCCCAGCGCATCGACTATCAGAATGGAGAGTTTCTTGTGGCGACAGCAGAGGGTGTGCTCCACGCCGATCAACTCTTGGTAGCCACGGGTCGTTCTCCCAACACGAAAAGCTTGCATCTGCCGGCGGCTGGTGTCGAAATGAATGCCCACGGCTCCATCATCATCGATAAAGGGATGCGTACGAGTGCAGGCAAGATCTTTGCCGCCGGCGATTGCACGAATCAGCCGCAATTTGTCTATGTGGCTGCAGCAGCAGGGACACGCGCTGCCAGTAACATGACTGGCGGCGAGGCAGAGCTAGATCTGTCGGCTATGCCCGCAGTAATTTTCACGGATCCACAAGTGGCTACAGTGGGGTATAGCGAAGCGAATGCGCAGCAGCAAGGCATAGCAACCGAAAGCCGCAGCCTCACCCTCGATAACGTACCCAGGGCATTGGTCAACTTCGATACCCGAGGCTTCATCAAATTGGTGGCAGAGGCTGGTACAGGAAGGTTGCTTGGTGTGCAGGCAGTCGCGCCAGAGGCAGGGGAGCTGATACAGACCGCAGCCTTGGCGATCCATAATCGGATGTCGGTACAGCAGCTCGCTGATCAACTTTTCCCTTATCTGACCATGGTTGAGGGGCTGAAGCTCGCTGCCCAGACGTTCAACAAGGATGTAACGCAGTTGTCTTGCTGCGCAGGGTAACGTATTGACTGCAGGGGTGCCAAGCTCCATCGCTGACAAGAGAAGTCATTCTTCGGTCCAAAATGCTGGTAGGCGCAGACAGATACCTTGACGGGCTCTAGTGAGCAGGCATACAGTTGGCTTCTTATACACATAGGGGGTATAGGTATATCAACGCACGATCGCCGCGCCATCCTGCAACGCATGGCCCGTCTGGAGGGCCAAATCCGCGGTATCCGCCAGATGCTGGAGGAAGATCGCGATTGCCCAGAAGTCCTGAACCAGATGGCCGCGGCGCGAGCCGCATTAGATAAGGTCGCAAGGATGGTTTTTGAAGATCATCTGGATCACTGCTTGGTAGATGCTCTCCGGGACGGAGATGCAGACGAACAGATAGCGAGCATCAAAGGGGCATTCGCCCGTTACTTCTTGCCCTGATCTCAGGTGCCATTCGTGTCTTCTACGCTATTGTTGCTCCTGCTGGCTGCTTTTTTGGTAGCATTCTTTCACGCGATCCTTCCTGATCACTGGATGCCCATTGCGATCCTCGCACGCACCCAAAGATGGCCCATGCGACGAGCTCTGCGGGTTGCGGCGTGGGCCGGCTTTGGTCACATCGCGGGTTCACTCATCCTTGGGATCATTCTTTTAGCCCTGGGATACGGCCTTGAGGAAAACTTTGCTCATTTTGCTCGGTATCAGGACCAGATCCTGGGAGCCATTTTGCTCATAACCGGTGCGGGGCTTCTGCTTTGGCAGATGATGCATGGCGCCCCTCACCCTCACCCTCACGACCACTACGGGCATGATCATACAGAGCATACATCGTTGGGACGCTCTTGGTGGACCTTGATGGTCGCTGGTGTTGCGGCCTCTCCGGATGGGGCTTTTATCCCGGTGCTCATAGCAGCACTGCCGCTGGGAACGCTGGCCATTACGGCGGTGCTGCTCACCTACTCCCTGGCGACTCTAATACTTATCCTATTCCTGGTCTGGCTCGCTACGTGGCTCGGCTTACGCTGGCGGTGGGTTTGGCTGGATCGCAATGGCGAGCGATTGAGCCCGCTTATTCTCATTATTTTAGGGCTCGTCTTAGTGGTGGGACTTTGATACGCAGAGTTGGAGAAGAATATGAGTTTCCTGACAGTATACGGCGCATCGGTGGTAACTCTGATGATGGTATTTTATGCTCTGGAGCAAAAATCATCGTGGTTTACTCTAGCATTTGGTATAAGCTGCATCGGTTCTGCGATCTACGGGTTTCTTGCCGGAACGTGGCCTTTTGGAATCGTTGAATCTGTTTGGAGTCTGATAGCTTTTCGGAAATGGTATTTCATCCAGAAAACTTGTGTTCATTGATCTCTCTTTAAGACGCCATCTTACAAATCTTGCGAACGACTGCTTTCGCTGCTTTCCTGTCGCTCACTGACTCCACATCCCAACTCCAGTCTGTACGAATCGGGACTACTTGAAAAGCCGCCTGCCCACCAGATATTGCACAGGAAGGAAGTTGACGCCATGCGGATTAAACCTGCCATTCCAACCAAGTTTTGCAAATAGCATTTCAGGCACTGTTTATCGATTATTGCTGTTTTTTCTGGGTAATGGGGTATGATGACGAATCTGTAGTGGCGGTGAGTCGGCGACGAGGGCTAGTTGGATTAGGCTCACCGTTTCGGCTAGTGCACCCCCCAGGTTGGCCCATTCCGCCCCGAGTCTACCACCCACAACACCCGCACTCCGAGATCGGACAGGACCACACGCACCCGGTCGAGGATTCTCTCGCGTTCCAGAGTCGGTGCCCCATACTCCACGCGACACAGGGGCGCTTTGAGTTTCCCCTTGGCCTGGACGTACACCTCGAGCCTGTCCGGCGCATGGGCATCCAAAAGAACGGTGCATTCCTGTGCTGGCACGGCCACTTCGGCCAGCCAGTGTTGCAACGCGTGCCGGATGGAAAACCCCATGTTCGTCAGCATCTGATCCAAGGGGTCCAGTGTCTCTTCCTCGTCGAGCTCCAGGAACTTCAGCAAGGGTGCCAGGTACCCCAGGCTTTGCGGGGCCCAATCCAACGCGCTGGCCATGGCGTTGCGCAAATCCTCGAGATCCATCCATTCGATGTCCGCTCCCGGCGGCAATTCTACCCGTCCCACCAAGATCTGCAGTCCTGGGGTGAACTCCTTGCGATAGGTCCACCAGTGCGGAGCGGGGGACCCGGGCGTGTTGAAATCCCAGAGAGTCACTGGACTCACGTCGCGCAGGAAATGGGCACTCTGCGGCGCCGCCGCCCAAGAGACGGCACTGCGCTTGGGCAGCACCTGCTGCTCTTTGAGCAGCTTGGTGATCTGCTTGCGGTCCTGCGCCGTGCAGCGCCCGGTCCAGGGGGCCAACAGCGGCTGCCCCACCAACACCGAGCGGGACTCGTCGGTGTAGCTCTTCTCGCAAGCAAAGCCTACGGCCTGGTCCCAAATGAATTGCCAGACCTCGCTCAGGCCCTCGGCACGCAAGGCCTCCAAAAATCCCTGAAACAGTTCCTGGTCCCCGTGCTCGAGGCACTCGTAAATTGCATTCATCAGGTGGGCGCCGCTGTCCTGGGCATCCTTACCCGCGCGGTCCATCAACCCACGGGCCAGGGGGAGCCATTCCTCCAGGCGTTGCAGAACTCGGTGACTACGACTGACCATGAGATCTCCTCTGTAATTGGACTGGATTGTGCCACAAACCCCGGGTGGACCGGCAGCTTTCTACCTCGCGAAAGCCACCGGCAAGGACCACCAGTCACTGAGATAGCTGGGGCTGCGCCGGTCGGAGCGCATCGTCCAGTCCCGCCCTTGCCGGAGACCGCCCACACCCCGGGCCAACGTGTGTTTGCCAAAACGGTCCTGTGCTCGTTGCAGGGCTTCCTGTAGCCGCTCCGCCCGTTCCTCGCCACCTTCCTGGACAGCAAACAGGTCGCCGGTACGCGCTTGGGCCTGCAGGTCGAAGAGCAGGATGCCCGACTTTTGGTAGGACACCCCCGGCTGAAAGGCTTCCGCGGCGGCGCTGCGCACCGCTTCCCACAACACCCGGTAATCGCGGCTGGGCTCCGGCAGACGGCGATGCGCCGTGCCGCTGTAGAATCCCTCGCGAAAGGGAGAACTGCGGACCGTAACCTGGACCGAGCCTGCCCAGAGGGCTTGCTCGTGCAGCTTCTCAATACCGCGCTGGGTGTGCAGCGAAAGGCTCTCCAGCACATCGGAGAACTCGGTGACCGACCGCCCAAAGGAACGGCTGCACTGGATCTGCTGGCGGGGCGGAGACACTTCCTCCAACGACAAGCAAGGCACTCCGCGCAACTCCTGCTGCGTTCTCGCGAGGACCACACCGTAGTGCTGTCGCAGCCAGCGGGAGTCCGTCTGCGCCAAGTCCCCCGCGCTCTGCACCCCATGGGCTTCCAGGCGTGCCGCGAGTCTCCTGCCCACCCCCCAGAGGTCTCCGACCGGGGTCTCGTGGAACCATTTGCGCCGTTGCTGGGGATCCAGATCTCCCCAGATACAGACGCCTTCCGCAGTCCGTCCCTTTTTGGCCCAGTGGTTGCAGACCTTGGCCAGGGTTTTGGTGGGCGCCACCCCCACACAGACCGGCAAGCCGAGTTGCCTGCGAATCTGCTGGCGAAGGTGTTGCGCCCAGGAGTCTGCCTCTGCATCTGCCACGGGCACCTCCAGGAACGACTCGTCGATGCTGTAGATCTCCTGACCCACGGCCTGATTCCCCAACAGGCGCATGAGCCGCGCGGAAAGCTCCCCGTAGAGGGTATAGTTGGAAGAGAGCACCACAATGCCGTGCTGCTTGGCCAGCTTCTCCCACTGAAAGTACGGGGCACCCATGGTCACCCCCAGGGCCTTGGCCTCGTTGGAGCGGGCCACGGCACAGCCGTCGTTGTTGCTCAGCACCACCACAGGTTTCCCCTCGAGCCTGGGCTGAAACAGCCGCTCGCAGGAGACATAGAAGTTGTTGGCATCGACCAGGGCCAGGGTCATGGCGCAAAGCTATGAATGACATGAATCACCACCCCCCAGACCACGAGCTCCTGGCCCTCGCGGATGGGAATGGGCGCATAGCGATCGTTCCCCGGCAGTAAGGCGGGTTGGCCTGCGTGCTTGCCTAGGCGCTTCACTGTGAGCTCCCCGTCCAGAGCGGCGACGACGATCATCCCTTCCTTGGCCTGCACCGCGCGATCGACGATGAGCAAGTCTCCGTCATGGATCCCATACGCGAGCATGGAATCCCCGGAGACGCGGAGGAAAAAAGAAGCGTCCGGGTGTGCCAGGAGGTGTCGGTGCAAATCCAGGCTGCGCTCTACATGATCGTCCGCTGGGGAAGGAAATCCGGCGGGGATCCGGGAGAGATACAAAGGCAGGGGACGATGCTCGGCATCGGGGTCCGGTCGATAGACCGTGAGGCCCACCCGGGCCAGTTTGTCGAGAATGGCTTGCTCGAGCATGGCAAACTCCTTGGAAAGGCTTTGAAGCTTCATTGTCCCCTTGGCGCAAGGGGTTGTCGAGGCGGGAACTGGTGCCTAGGGCGTGGGGTCCATGATGAGGATATAAAAAGGGAGAACGGAATGACGCGATCCATCGGACGGCGGTTCCACAAAATACGCCTGACTCTGGGAAACCTGGTCTATGTCGTGTTGCTCATGGGGCATGCCTATGGGGAGACGCGCCCCGTGATTCGCTACGAGGGGAGTCGCTTACTGGGTGTGGAAAAAGGACAAGCGCTCCTGCGCGTGCGCCTTGAGGTCACCAACCCCGGCAAGCAAGCGATCCCGGTGGAATATGGCCGAGTGGACTTGCGCCTCGGCCACCAGCCCATCGGCCATGGCACCATACCCCCCACGAGCTTCCCGGCGCATCGGCAAAGGGCTGTGGAGGTCCCTGTGGAGCTCTCCCTCAGCCGCTTGGGCGGCTTGCTGCCTGACCTGCTGTTGCGGCCCGCGCTGCCTTGGTCAGCCCAAGGGTACGTGCAGCTTGCGGGACCCAGGATTCCCATTGATGAGCAGGGAGAGGTGCGCAGCACCCAGGTCACCCCGCTTTTGGAGCAGATCTTCCGGGAGGAATGAGGCTGTCGCCGTGAATCGCACTAGGTCTTGCGTTACCATCCCACCCTGATCGCAGAGCAGGAAACCCTGTCATGAATCTCTTCCCCCAAGCCCAAGACCATCTCCTCCGGGCGGAGCGCAAGCTGCAACGCAAAGGCCCCTACCTGCACAGCGTTGCCTTGACGGTGTTGGTCATGGCTGCCTACTTCCTGGGCTACGGTCTGGACGAGGTGGTACCCACCCACGTCACGGCGGCGGTGATTGGCGCCCTCTGGTCTGCTGTGACCGTCCTCGCGGTTTTCAAGGACGAATGGACGGAGACCTGGCACAGCTTTTGGTCGACGTTGGCCTCGGGTCTTTTGGGGGGAGTGGTGGCGATCTTATACCTCTTGTACCTGCCGCAAAAGATGCTCGCCCTTGCGGTTGTCATGGTCGTTGCCCTGCTGTCGAGTCAACTGCTGGGATTCCAAGACCGTGGCCGTCAGGTCGTCTCCACCGTCTTGCTCATCGTGATCTTCTCCCACCTGAACCGCAGCGCTCCCTGGCTCAATGTTGGCATGCGCTTGGCGGAGGTGCTCATTGGTTCCATGGTAGGACTGCTCGGCGGCTGGCTGCTGAGAAACGCAGGGGTGCTGGAAGAAGAGTAGTAGCCTTGCAGGAGTTACGTCCCGCGATAATTTCGGCGTAGCATCCAAAACTTTTGGGGTCAAACGTGCAAAAATCCAGATGCCTTGGCCGGGGTTCCGGGACCAGCATAGCCCTTGGGATCGCCCGTCTGCCGAAGCATTCCAGGTGGCACAGGTGATGCGTTCATCGGGGGAAAAGCGCAAAAGCCCGATGCCAGAGTTCATGACGCGGAGCAGCCACCAAGTGCTCGGCGCGGATCTTCGCCGCCCAGTGGACTTCGTGATCTGCTGAACATCGGACGGATGCGAGACGGAAATCCAGTGCACCAGGGCAACGGGCGGTATCGGCCAAGCCGTTGCTTTAGCGGACCGTTGGGGTGTTCCGGTGGTAAACTTGGCTCATGGCAAATCCCTATTCCAGAAACACGGGGCCCGAATCTCCCTGTCCCGCAGGGGAAATTGTTACGACAACGCGCCTATTGAGAGCTTCTGGGGGAGCCTAAGGAACGAAATGGTACACCATCGCCACTTTGCAAGCCGCATGGAGGCCGAGGCCGCTATCCGGGAATACATCGAGATTTTCTACAATCGCCAGCTCGCCACTCACGTCTCGGCTATCTGGCACCGGCTGTCTTCGCCCAGTCCTACTGGAGGTCAGCCGCTTGAAGCGATAGCGTCCACTATTGCAAGGACACCTCATCCGTGAACACTATCCTCCTGATGGACATGCAATTGCCTTGATGCGGCGATCAATCTTACACTCGCTGACCAGATACAGGCTTTCCACACCCCCCGCAATATTGGTGCTCGGGTTCTAGTGCGGCACCGCAACTAGTGCAAAAGCGTTGGATCGGAACGCTCGAAGGCGAAGGGGAGGCCCTGGGTATGGGTGAAACACTGATAGCTGGATCTGCTCCCCGCACGGCTTCTACCAGGGACTTCCCGCTCAGATGCGTATATCGGGCCAACATCTGGGCGGTTTTGTGGCCGGTGATGCCCTGCACAACCGCTGCATTCAGCCCCCGCTCGAAGAACCTGCTGGTGGCCTCATGGCGCAGATCGTGGAAGTGGAAGTCCTCCAGACCTGCCACTTTGACCGCTTTGAAAAACGAGGCCCGTACGCCGTCCTGTGTGGCGTAGCTCCACACGCGGTTGCCATGCCCGTTGTGGCGCGCTCTCTGCCGTTTCAAGGCGTCCTCTGCCCGTTCGGAGAGGGGCACCGTCCGGCCCTTGCGGGTCTTGGTCAGTTCCGGGGGAAGTTTTATGGTGTGGTCGGTGAAGGATATGCGGTCCCAGGTCAAGGTAAAGACCTCTCCCTGCCGCATCGCGGTCTCCAGGGCGACAATCACGAGATCGGCAAGCTCCGGGTTCTTCCTGGCGCAGGCCTCCAGCAGGCGTTCTTCCTCGCTGCCAACAAAGCGCCGGTCCCGGCCTTCAGGCAGGCGAGGTTTGCGGACGAGTTCAACCGGGTTGATAAGATCGACATAGCCCCATTCCTTCCTCGCGATGGTGTACAGGTGCGAGAGCACGGCCAGCATCAAGCGAATGGTGTTTGCCGAACGGTTCTCCTTCTCCATGGCTCGGATGGCCTGGGCCACCTGGGGGCCGTCGAGATTGGGGAGTGGAACCGCCTGCCACAGGCTGCGTGACCACCACTGGATGAGGGAATGTTCCCTCCTGGACGTGCGCGGTGCCTTGGAGGGCAAGATCTCCCGCGTATACCGTTCAAAAGCGGCTTTCAGGGTGAGTTCTCGAACCTCCACCTTTTTGTAGACTTGGGCGGGTGTCTGGGTTTCCAGGCGGGCTTCGACCTGTGCGGCCCACTGTAGGGCTTCCCGCTTGGTGTCAAAGGTAGCGGAAAGCGATGGGTAGCCTCTTCTGCGTACCTGGGCACGCCAGAACTTGCCGCTTTGGAATACGGATGCCATGGATCGCCTCACCATCTTGGTATAGCGTAATGGTGCCGGGCGACGGAGGAGCGATCAAGAGAGAAAGGGGGTACTATCCCAGAGACCAGAAAACCACGAATCCCTTGGTCAGTGGCAGGTTGCCCGAGGCGTGTAAATATCCTCAGAAGGCGCAGAAACCCCCTACCTCGGCGGATGATTGCCGACAGACAATAACAAAGCAGAACAAGCGGGTACGCCGCAGTCTGTTGTTTATTTGTGTGTTATTCTTCAAATCATAATCCGCGTGTCCGGGGTTCGAATCCCTGAAGCGCCACCATATAAACCAAGCAATTTCATATTGACCTGCGGTGTGCATCAGCGCGCATGCTGCGGCGCTTGGTTACCGGTAATCCGCATTAACTCTCCCTCATGCACCTCATATTCGCCCAGATGTGCGCGCATCAAGCTTTTCCAGAGTTTACCGTGGTTGGGGACCGAGAAGTGGAGCAGCTCGTGGACGATCACGTAGTCCCACAATTCTGGTTTCAGGGCAGGCAGTTCGTCGCTGAAATTCAAATGACCTGCGGTGGAACACGAGGCCCATTTGTTGCGCATCGGCCGCACCCCCAGCCAGACGATCCTGACATCCAGCTTGTCGGCCCAGTGGCGGACGCGCTGTTTGAATTCCGTCTTCTTTGAATCCGCGTCCATCTGAGAAGTCTGCGGTTTCAAATCCGATCCGCCTTTTCCAGCAACGTAAACAATTCTTCCACCAGCGCCGTCACCCGCTCCAGGTCATCTGTTTCGGCGAAGAGGGCGAAGGTCACTTTCTTACGAAGTTCACGCAGGGCGTTTTCGCTGCGTTTCCAGTTCGGAAACTCGGTAAAGGCGTGGCGAATCTTGCGGCTGACCGTCTCGGCGTTTTCAATCTTCGCGTCCAGCAGGCTGCGGTAGACAAAATAGGTCAGGCCATCGAACGACTTTTCGGCCTGTTCTTTCTTCCGTGCCTCGTTACCTTCCACTTCACGCAGCAATTCGGCTAGAGCCTCGGCCGTGCTGGTCTGGCGGCTCTCGAAGCTTTCCTGCACCGCCCGCGTGCGTTCCGCCATAGCGATGAGGTAAGGGTCATCGCTGTTGTCCGCAGCCAGTTTTTCAATACTTTTGATCAGGTTGATGACTTTGGTGCCATCCCCGCCGCTTTTGTTTTTGATCAGCTCGATGGTGTTGCCATTGATCGCAATCATCTCGCCCAAACCACCCACGCCATAACTGCCGACTCGATCCTGCACCAGATGGTTGGTCTTGGCCTGAAACTCGCGGTCCACCATCACGGTTCGGGTGTAGGCCTTGCGGACGACCTGATAGATCGCCGATAAGGTGCCATAGTCGGCAATGAACGGGCGCAGGAAGGCATCGGGCGAGATGATCTCGTAGAGCATCTCGATCTCTTTGTATTCCTTGAAGAACGCCTTGCGCCGCTCGGGATCGCGGAAATGCTCGATGAGGGTGTCCACATCCTTGTCGTTGAAGTTGCGCTCGATCAGGCCGAGGTACTTCGCTGCCTCGGCCTCCATCTTGTTCTTGAACAGCACCTTCAAGAGCTTCAAATCCTTGACGATGGCGTTGATCTCGTCGCTGTCGAAGGCCAGCGCCTTTTCCAGCTTGTCGAAGATGCCGACAAAATCGAGCACGAAGCCGTGGGGCTTCACCATCTCCTGGGCCTCGTTCTCGAAGGGGCGATTCACCCGGGCGATGGCCTGCAGCAGCGTGTGGTCACGCATCGGCTTATCGAGATACATGGCGTAGAGCACGGGCGCATCGAAGCCGGTGAGCAGCTTCTCGGTGACGATCAGTATCTTCGGCATCTGGTCGAGTTTGCCGAAGCTCTTGCGAATCTGCCGCTCCCGCTTCGGGTCGAGGTGGAATTCCGTCAGCAGCTTGGAATCGTTGTTGCTGCCGGTGTAAACGACCTCGGAATACTCGGGCGGCAGGCCCATTTCCTTGAACGCCGCGTCGAGCGCGTGTTTGTAATGAGCGCAGGCCTCGCGGTCGACGCCAACGAGGAAGGCCTTGTAGCCCAGCGGCTCGACGTTCTGGCGGTAGTGCTCGGCGACGAATTGCGCCACCTGCTGGATGCGCTCCTTGCCCTTGAGGAAGTTTTTCAGGTTCACCGCCCGTTCGAGAATCTTGTTTAGCTCCTCGATGTCGGCCACGCCCTCGGCTTCGGCCAGCGAGAGGAACTCCTTGTCCAGCGTCTCGTGCGGAACAAGCATTTCGTTAGGCGCGAGCTGGTAGTAGAGCGGCAGCGTGGTGCCGTCCTCGATGCTGTCGGCGATGGAATACTTGTGCAGATAGCCTTGGTCATCCTCGCAGCCAAAGGTCTTGAAAGTGCCCTTGCCGTAGACGGTCTTGTCCACGGGCGTGCCGGTAAAACCGATGAAGGTCGCGTTCGGCAGGCCGGCCATGAGGAAGTTGCCGAGGTCGCCGCCGGTGGTGCGGTGGGCTTCGTCGATCAGCACGTAGATGTTCGCGCGCGTGTTCAGGTTCGCCGGCATGTCGCGGAACTTGTGGATCATCGTCACGATGATGCCCCGGTAGTCATCGCGCAGCAGTTGGTTGAGCCGGGCGATACTGCTGGCATGCTCCAGATTGCCCAGGCCGAGCGCGGCGAGGTTCTTGAGCATCTGGTCTTCCAGTTCGTTGCGGTCGATCATCAGCAGCACGGTGGGCTTGTCCGCCCCGGGTGCGCGGAACAGCCGCTCCGCCGCCTTGATCATGGTGAAGGTCTTGCCGCTGCCCTGGGTGTGCCAGACTAGGCCGCGCGTGCGCTGGGGATCGAGGGCGCGGCTGACGGCCGCCTCCACCGCGCCGGTCTGGTGCTGGCGCAGGATGTATTTGTTCAGCTCCTCGTCCTTCTCGGCAAAGACGATGTAGTCCTTCAGAAAGGCGAGCACCTGCGGGATGGCGCAGAAGCTCTTCACCTTGGTCTCCAGCTTGCCGACCTCCCCGTCCTTCCAGTTGAAGATGTTCCGCCGCACCATGTTCCAGCTCACCCCGTAGGAAAAGCCGATGGCGTCGGTGGCGGTAAACAACTGCTGAGATACGAACAGCTCGGGCGTCTCGCGGTGGTAACGGCGGATCTGGTCTACCCCCAGGGCAATCGCCTCGTCCTTGTTGGCGTTCTTGCACTCGATCACCAGCACCGGAATGCCGTTGATCAGAAAGACCACATCCTCCCGCGTGCCGTAGTGACCGTTGTGGAAAGCCCACTCCTCGGTGACTTCATAAGCGCTGCGCGCCGGGTCGTCGTAATCGATCAGCATCAGGTCGCGTTCGCGATTTTCCTCGTGGTCGAAGAACTTGCCCCGGTTGCGCAGGTGCTCGACGAATTCGCGGTTGCCGTAGATGTCGGTGTGCAGATGCCGGAACTGCCCGAGCAAGGCACCCTCGGCCTCGGCATAACGCGGGTTGAATTCCCGCAGCTTGGCGTCGAGCAGGTCGTCGAAGAAGAGCGAGCGGTTTTTGGCGCGGTCGGTAGGTGGGACGCCCGGATCAAAGCCGCGCCGCTGCTCGGCTACCTCGCGTGACACAAACGTCCAGCCGATGGCCTCGGCGTAGCCGAGGATGCGGGACTGGACGGTTTTGTGTTCGGAGGGGGTGGGCATCGTCTTCTACTTCTTCCACTTTGCCACGACGCCGTTCACCGCCTGGATTACCTTTCGGAATGATTCGACTGTCTCCTTGTCAACAGAGGAAAGTCCCGTCTTTCCGAATTCCGCCATGATCCGCTTGGCAACTCGGCCTTTGTTGAATGCCTGCACATTTGCTTTCTCAAATGCGTCCTCAACTCGCTGCACCAAGGATTTCTTTCCCGCTGTATTTGGATCAAGAGTGACAGGATTACATCCCAGTTCTTTTGAATAGGCTTCTTGGACTTTGGTGATGTAATAGGCTTCGCCAAACAGGTCTTCAAGCGCGCAAGGCTTCGACCCGATAGCATCCCCAACCATGACTACCATGTCTTCATCAATAATCCATTGGTGAACGAGTTGTTCGAATGCCTGTTCTCCAGCCGGATCAGAGTCGAGAAGGACAGCCACCTTCAGCTCTTGCCCGTGCAAGATCGTGCCGACATAAGCGACTTTGCTCGCCCCACCGGCAGGCGTGATAACCAAGTCGGGGGCTAACCCTCCTTCGCCAGCCTCCTCAAGGAGTGTGGAAATTGTCGTCAGAAACCAAAAATCATCCACGCCTTCGACGACAAGGTTGTATTGGCCGACGAATAGTGACTGGCTCCAAGACAGTCCCAGCGCCGCCTGTAAAGTGAACCGCGCGTCCTTGTCGGCAGTCGCCCAGTTCTTGTGAACCTTGGTTCCCTCCTTGGGGCTCTCCTCAGCGACGTAGATGTTATCTAGCCGCTTGAGGTCGATCATGAACGGCAGGTGCGTCGTGTAGACGAGTTGGTTGTCTTTCGCATACGCCTTCATTAGTTCGAGCAAGTCTCGCTGTGCTGCCGCGTGAAGATGCAGCCCAGGCTCATCGAGCAAAATGATCGCATTTCTGAAATTGCCGTCCGTTTCATGCATGAAGTGCATGTCGAACGAGAAAAACCACTGAAAGCCTTTCGATCGTTCCTCCAGGGGAACTAGCCCTTTGTCGCTCTGGTCCTTTACGAAGGTCATGAAGTGTTGGCCGTCAGCTTGGAATACGACCTGATACTTTCGCTGTGACCACCGCTCCGAAATCTGGGCTGTCAGCGTATTGCTGGCATCGTTCATATCGAGCATCCTCTGCTCGCGATCTTCTTGGTTGCCCTTTGCAACCTCCTCATCGAGATCCAATCCCGCCATGTCCATGATCATGATGATCGTTTCCTCTTCCGGCCTGAGCTTCTTCTCTTTCCGGTGCTTCTGCACTTCATCCAACTGTGCCGATCCGACGAATGTCCGGTAGTCGTCCATGTAAATGAACGTGGGGAGATGTTTGTGCACCCAATCGACAACCCGCATCATGGGCGTCGCCTCAATTTCGGAAACCACCTTGTCCATCTGCTTGCTGAGGGATGCAATGGCATTTTGGTCTTGTTGTTGCAACGGGTTGCTCGGATGCCGGAACTCGGGAAGCTTTTCCTTCAATTCTCGTAGGCCAGTGAGCGCCCTATCGCTTCCCCCACTGTCTCGAACCTCCGCGACCAAGGAAGAAAAGACGTTCTGATATTGCGTCGCGAAATGTTCTGAGAATCCGTCTGGTAGTTCCGCCAGTTGGCTGTTGAGGAGATCTACAACCCAGCCCACACCGTGCTCAGTGCTTGGCATTTGCGGGGAGAACTGATGGCCGTATTCACCCCCGTAGTTCCGGCTAATCTGCACCGAAGTGATGACTTTTGCAGATTCATGAATGGCCGAGATCTCGTTCTGCTCGCCCTCTGAAAATGAAAAGACCGCCTCGACTACGATCTTGGTGGGACTTTTCTCTTTCCGGCGACCGCTCGGCCACTCCCGGTCAATGTTGTATCCGGTGTCGTTATATGGATTGAGCCGCCACAGTGCTTTTAGGAAGGAGGACTTGCCAGATTCATTCCGTCCCACGATTACCGCGATGTCGTCAAAATCCACCCAGCCGGAATCGGTGATGCAGCGATAGTTTTGAATTCGGCATTTTTCGAGTTTCATAAAGCGTTCCTCTCCTCCAGTAGCTTTGGATTGTTGATGGAGCTCAGATCGATATTCCCAACCCGGGTCTTCGCGGTCATCAGTTCATGTAGGAGCGTGCGGAAGAGGTCTTGGAGTGCGCCGAGCTTTCCCTGATGGACAGCATGCTTTTGGTCTACGGTCGCAAGTGCCCTGACGATTTCGGCTTGCTCGTCTGGCATCGGAACAGGAACGAGAAGCGGCTTGAGTTTGATTTCAGGTAAATGCGCAATCGTAGTCCGAGTACCCGTCACGCCATAGGTGTTCGTTAAGAGAAACGCGAACATCATCCAGTGAACCATGAACTCGTTGGTGATTTGATCGGTCTTCGGGCGCAATCGGTGAAGAGCCTTCTGGTAATAGCAATCTGCGACGCTGCCGTCCCAAAGTGCCGCCCGCCCGACCTCGCCGCCTTCGCAGATGAGCAAATCACCTTTCCGTAACCGGAACTTCTCCACCTCACGATCATTGAAGTCCATTCGTAGCAGATCGTCAGTATCGATCCGACCCCACTGGACATTCTTGTTTCGCAAGTAGATCTTCGGCGAATCTCCAACTTTTGCCTTCTGAGAAAGCATTTTCCCGAGTTGTGTTTCGAAAAGATCACCGATGGAAAGAAGCTTCCAGCTTTCCGGGACGGGGCCGATTTCGGTTTGTTTTTGGGGTTCGTTGCGGAGGCCTTCGGTGAAGAGCTTGTGCATGAGGGCCTTTTTCAGCTCGGTGGCGGTCTGAATAATCCGTTCCTGCGCTTCGATCGCCCGCTGCACCGTCGAAAGGATGTGCGCGATCTTCTTCTGCTCGGGGAGTGGGGGGAGCGCCATGGGCAACTCCGCTAGCTTCGACTGCGAAAGGTTCGGGATCGTCGTTACGTTGCCACGACCAAAGTAAAGATTGGCCACATCGAAGGCATACCAAAGCCAATACACGCCAAATTGCGGATGAGCTTTGTCGCCCTTCGCCCGGAGGCGATGAAGATGGTTCTGGTACAGGCAGCCATCGACCTCATTGTTCCAAAGTGCTGTTCGTCCAATCGAACCGCCTTCGCAGACAAGCAGATCGTTTGCCTGAAGTTCGAGGCGATTCCAGAAGACGTTCTTGGTTCGAAGAAAGGGGCGTTGGTGTTCGCCATCGCGGTTCCTTTTTGAGACCTGCTTTCCTTGCTGAATGTCGAAAGCCGAATCAACGCGGTTGATTTCCCAAGCGGACGGGAACGCGCCAATTTCGGTTTGCTGGAATTCGGCGTTCACTCCGCACCGCCTTCCGCGTACCCGCTTTCCTCATGATTCCCTGCGATCCGCATGACTTCGGCATCGAAATCCGAGACAAACAAGCGATCCTGAACGATGGCGGAGCGGTTGTAGTGGCCGGTGTCGTAGTTTTTGCCATCGGCGACAGTTGTTCGAAATTCTCGAATAACTGACTCTTCCGCCATATCAATGTCCCCGCTGGGAATCCAGGCTTCCAGCCGGTTCTTGAAGCGCATCACGCGGCGCCGCCTTTCAATTGTTTCACCGTCCGTGCGGTAAGCGTCTGCATCTGGCGAATGGCGATGGCGTTGAGGCGTTTCAGGCGCTCGCCTTGGGGGAGTTCCATGTGGATGAACTCGGCGTTCATGTTCTCGATGTTGGCGAGAACGAGGAGTTGTTCCAGGGTGGCGTGGTCGCGCATGTTGCCATCCTTGTCAGGGTTGGCGTCGCGCCATTCACGGGCGGTTTGGCCGAAGAGGGCGACATTGAGCAGGTCGGCTTCGTTGGCGTAGGTGATGGAGGCTTGCTTGGGGGTCACTTCCGCCGGGATGAGGTGAGCCTGAATGGCGTCGGTGTGGAGGCGGTAGTTGATCTTGGCGAGAGTGCGGTTGAGGTTCCAGGCCAAGGAAAGGCGGCGATTCTCATCTTCCTTGAGCCGCTGGAATTCCTTGATGAGGTAGATTTTGAATTCGGGGCTGATCCACATGCCGAACTCGAAGGCGATGTCGCGGTGGGCGTAGGTGCCGCCGTATCGTCCGGCCGTCGCCCGCAGGCCGATGGCGTTGGTCTTCTCGACCCATTCCTTGACGCTGAGCTTGTAGCTGTTGAGCCCGGCCTGGCTTTTAATTATGGCGAATTCGCCGGAATTAAAATCGGGGTTGTGGACTGCTTCCCAGATGCCGAGGAATTCGACGGTGTTGCGGTTGCGCAGCCAGTCGGATATGAAAAAATCGCCGTCCTTGGCCTTGAGCATGTCGGTGAGGGAGATGTAGTCCTGGTCCTCCCGCTGAATGACGGAGACCTCGGTGCCCCGAACATTGATCGTAGCGCTGGTGGCTTTTTTCTTCATGCTCCGACTCCGAGTTGCTTGAGGATTTTCCGCAGTGCAACATCGGTTTCCTTGGCCTCGGCCTCGATAACCTCCAGCTCCGCGACGATTTCCGCGATGGGCCGGTAGGTTTCGGCGTCACTAGTGTGAATGTAACGGCTGGGGGAGATGTTGTAATCGTTTTTCTTCAGCTCGGCATAATCGACGATGCGGCTGAGCTTTTCGGCTTCGGTCCAGCCGATGAGGGTGTCGGCGATGCGCTGGATGCCCTCGTCGGGGATGAAGTTCTTGGGGTCGCCCTTTGCGAAGACCTGGGAGGCGTTGACGAGGAAGACTTTTCCCTGGCGCTCCGGTGCCTTGGCCTTGTTGAGAAACAGCACGATGCCGGGGGCAGTGGTGTTGTAGAACAGGTTTTCGGGCAGGTAGAGCACGCTCTCGATGAGGTCGTGGTCGACGAACCACTGGCGGACGGTCTTTTCCTTGTTGGTGCCGGCATTGCCCGAGCCGCGCGAGGCGGCACCGGTGTCGAGGACGACGGCGGCACGGCCAGTGGCGTTCAGGCTGGCATGGATGTGCTGCACCCAGCCCCAGTCGGCGGAGGACTTGCCGGGAAAGCCGGCTCCGGCGGGGAAGCGGTCGAGTTCGTCGTTGTCGTAGTCGGCCTCGGTGAACCAGTCCTGGTTCCACATGGGATTGGCGACGGCGCGATCGAAGGTGCGGAGCCTGCCCTGCTTGTTGCGGAATTTAGGATTCTTGAAAGTGTCACCGATCTCGATCTGACCTTCCATGTCGTGGATGATCATGTTCATGTTGGCCATGGCCCAGGTCTCGGGGGTGAATTCCTGGCCGAAGAGCTTCAGCGGGGCAACGCTGCGCTTCTTGTCTTTGGCAGCGTCCTCCATAGCGATCTCGCATTTCACGAGCAGGCCGCCGGAGCCGCAAGTGGGGTCGTAAATTTCCATGCCGGGCTCGGGCTGGAGGACGCGCGACATGATGGTGCCAACCTCGGGCGGGGTGTAGAACTCGCCGGCACTCTGGCCGCCGCCTTCAGCGAATTTGCGGATGAGGTATTCGTAGCTCTTGCCGATGATGTCGGCTTCAACGTCGTCGAGCCCAAGGCGCTTGGTGCTGATGGCCTCGATCAGGTTGGAGAGGCGGTCGTCATCGAGGTCGCGCTGGCCGTGGGTGGTGGCGTTGAAGTCGACGCGGTCGATGATGCCCTGCAGCAGCGGGTTTTCCCGGGCGATGGCGCGCATGTGGCTGGTGACGCCTTCGCCGATTTTGTCGGAGAGCTTGCGGATGACGGACCAGACCGGCTGCTCGGGATCGTCCGGCACCAGGGGGAGGTAGAAACGAACCAGCTTGTGGTCGGCCCTGGCGAGCTGGAAGGCTTTCTGGCGCGAGCCGACCTCGGCAGCGATGCGGTTCAGTTCGTCATCGAAAACATCGCAAAGACGCTTGGTGAAGATGAGGGGGAGGATGTAGTCTTTGTATTTCGGCGCGTCCTTGGCGCCACGGATGGAACAGGCCGCGTCCCATATCCACGATTCGAGGGATTTGTCTTTACCGTTATTGCTTGCCACCTGCGTTTTTCCCTTTGACTATCTGCAACAACGATATGTTGCTCCGCGCGGAATGTAAACCACGTGTTCTCAGCCGGCCTGTCCGGAAACTGCTTTGCCAGACGCTTGCCCAGCAAGGTGTCGGCAAGCCATTCGATCCAGGCGGAGGTATCGACCACGCATGGCGTTACCGTCATCAGTAGCGATCCTTGCGATCACGAAAGTCGGAGGTCGCAGCGCCCTTGGCGATGCCGACCAACTGCGCCATCTCGGGCACCGGCATCACCAGCACGCCCTTGCCCTTGGGAATGAACACAAACTCCTGCCCGGCTTCCCAGTGCTGCTCTTCGCGCACGGCCTTGGGGATGGAAATCTGGAACTTGCTCGACAAGATGGCTGTAGCGGTCATGGTTCGTGCTCCTGCTGGATCGATAAGCATTTGGTAAGAATAGCTAACCCCAGCCCAGGATGCCAGGCAACTTCACAGCCCAAGCGTTGACTCTGTGGGTTTCGCGCACGCCTTCAGGAATACGCGGTTTACATACATCAAATGACAAACAAAAATCACCCCCGATACACTAATCTCCCACCCACCAGGGTATAACGCACCCGACCCCGTAAATCCCACTGCGCGTAAGGGAGATTGCGACCGCGACTGGCGCCGGAAACAGGATTCAGGGTAAACCCAGCCTCGGGGTCAAAGAGGCAGATATCGGCGGCACTGCCGACTTGCAGCGTGGGAGGCGGCAGTCTCAGGGCTTCGGCGGGACCGGTACTCAGCAATTTCAGGGCCCCCATCATGGTCAGCAAGCCATCGTCCACCAGACGCAAGGTCAACGGTAACAGCCACTCAACGGCACTGATTCCAAAAGGAGCTTGGATAAAAGTCATCCCCTCACGATCGATGCCCCAGGGACAATGATCACTGCTGATGGCCGCAATCTCTCCCGCTGCCACAGCACGCCGCAAGGCGTCCCGCTCGGCGAGGGAACGCAAGGGCGGCAGCACCTTGGCATGGACATTGAAATAACCCACATCCTGCTCACTGAGGAGCAGATGATGAATGCTCACTCCGCAGTGGGCGGCTTCACCCCGTTGCCGGGCGTTCTGAACTGCAGCAACGGCCGCTGCCGTGCTGAGCTGGGGGAAAAATACCGGGCAATCGCTCAGCGCTGCCACCGCCAGGTCCCGCTGGATACCCACCAGCTCCGCTGTCGCACTGCGCCCCGGAAGCCCCAGACGTATACTCAAGCCGCTCTCGTTCATGACTCCCTGGGCAGCCAGGTCGGCGTCTTCCGGATGCAGCAATACGGGACAGCCGAGGTCGGCGGCATAGCTCAGCGCCAATCGGAGCAAGGCGGCATTGCGGATGGGTTCCTTGGCCTGGCTGAAGACCAGGGCACCCGCCTCTTGCAGTGCCGCCATTTCAGTCAATGCCTGTCCCTGCAGGCCCATGCTCAAGGCGCCACTCACATGGACCCGCGCCAGCCCCAGGGACTCGGCCATAAGCCGATGTTCCTGGAGCACTGCAGGGGTATCGGCGACCGGCTGGGTGTCGGGACGCAAAACTACCCGGGTAACGCCACCAGCTACTGCCGCCCGCAATTCACTGGCCAGATCCCCGTCCCGCCCATGACCGGGGCTATGCCCTTGAAAACTGCTCTCCACAAATCCGGGACAAGCGACCAGGCCGGTAGCATCGAGAATTTCCTCGGCCTGAAAATCCCGGGGAACAGGGCCTCTTGTGGTAATTTTTCCGTCTTCAATCCCGAGATCGGTGATGGCATCGAAGCCATCGACAGGGTCCAGCACGCGCACATTGCGGATGATTCTACGCATGGCTTTCTCCTCCACCTGCCGCGCCCGCGAGGAGCGTCAAAACCGCCATACGCACCGCCAGCCCATGGGAAACCTGCTGCAAAATCACCGCCTGATTCCCGTCCGCCACTTCCGAGGCAATTTCGACGCCACGATTCATGGGGCCGGGATGCAGTACCAGTGCATGGGGCTGCGCCCACTGCAAGCGCTCCGGGGTCAGACCAAAACGCCGATGAAATTCATCCAGGCTGGGCAGACGGTGGGATTCCATGCGCTCCTTCTGCAGGCGCAGGGCACAGATCACGTCCACCCCCCGCAATCCCGCCTGCAAGTCGTGATACACATGCACACCCAGGGCGGCCAGCTCCTTGGGAACCAAAGTCCGGGGACCGATGACGCGGATTTCCGGGCAACCCAGAATGGACAAGGCATGAATCTGGGAACGGGCCACCCGCGAATGCAGGATGTCGCCCACGATCGCTACCACCCGACCTTCAATGGGACCAGCCAGGCGGCGGATAGTGAACACATCCAGCAGCGCCTGGGTCGGGTGGGCATGCTGACCATCACCGGCATTGATGACCAGCGCCGAATCCCCCAGATGGCGGGCGATAAGGTGGGCCGCTCCCGCCTCCGGATGACGGATCACGAAACCATCCACCTGCATGGCCATGAGGTTATCGACGGTATCGATGAGGGATTCGCCCTTGCTGGTACTGCTGGTACTGGCGGCAATATTCAGCACATCCGCAGACAGCCGTTTGGCCGCCAGCTCAAAGGTACTGCGAGTCCGGGTACTGTTCTCAAAAAACAGATTGACGATGGTTTTGCCCCGCAGGGTGGGGGTTTTTTTGACGCTACGCTGGGCTATGCTCAAAAAAGATTCGGCAGTATCGAGAATCTGCAACAACTCCCGCTCCCGCAACCCCTCGGTACTGAGCAGATGACGTAAGCGTCCCTGGTCATCATATTGGGGATTTCCGTCCCCGAGGCGAAATGTCTGAAGGCTCATGCAACACTCCCCGGCGCAGCCGCCAGCCATTCCAGACGCAAAGGGTCAGGTCCCCGCAACTTGATTTGTCCACCCGCCGCGCCATTGAGACGCAGGGCGGCAATATCCGCAGCCACCGGCAATTCGTGGCCACCACGATCCACCAGCACGGCCAGCAGTACACTGGCAGGGCGGCCATAATCAAAAATTTCGTTAAGGGCAGCGCGGATGGTGCGCCCGGTATAGAGCACGTCATCCACCAGAATGATGGAGCGACCATTCACATCAAAGGGGATATCCGAGGCGCGCACCTGCGGGTGCAGCCCTATCTGACTGAAATCATCCCGGTAAAAGGAAATATCCAGCCGCCCCAGGGCGGTGTTCAGGCCCAAAGCATGGTGCAAGGCCTGGGCAACCCAGACCCCGCCGGTAAAAATACCAATCATGGCGGTCTGTTCAGGATCCACCCGGGGACGTAAATCCCGAATCATGCCCTCCAGCAAGCTGCTCACATCCCAATCTGCGTTCATTCGCTGACCCCGAGATCCTGAAAAGTCTGAAGAATTTCGCAGGCAGCCGCCTGATCCAAAAGTTGGGCGCGCTTTTTGGCGGAAAACGCCTGATCTTTGAGCATGGTTTCGGCTGAGTGGCTGCTCAGGCGTTCGTCCACCCAGTGCAAGGGCAGAGGGAAACGGCGCTGCAGACGCTCGGCAAAATTGCGCACCCGCCGCACCATCAGCCCTTCACTTCCGTCCATATTCAGGGGCAAGCCCAGAACCACCGCACGCGGTTGCCACTCCTGGAAAATCCGCGCGAAACCCTCCCAATCGGGGCCAGCCTCGCCATTGCGCAGGGTGCTTACTCCCTGGGGAGGCAGCCCGGATTCCCCCAGTACGGCAATACCAATGCGCCGCTCGCCAAAATCAATACCGAGCAGCGGTCCCGAAACTTCAGGCATGGCCCGCAGCACCACTGAGCAGACGCATATCCACCCCCATGGAACGCGCTGCAGCCTGCCAGCGTTCACTGGCCGGCAAATCGAAGATGACCTGCATATCCAGAGGACCATGCAGCCATGAATTTTCTTTCAATTCTTCTTCCAGTTGCTGCGCGCCCCAACCGGCATAACCCAGAGCCAGCAAATAGCGCTGAGGTTCTTCATGCTGGGCAATAGCCTGGAGAATATCCGGAGAACTGGTCAGTGCCAGATCCGTATTGATTTCAAGGCTGGAGAGCCACTCGCCCCGAGGACTGTGCAAAATGAAACCATGCTGCGGCTGCACCGGCCCGCCCCAATAGACCGGACGGTGGATCATTTCTTCAGAAGGCTGAATATCCACGGCCTTGAGGGCATCGGCCATGTTGATATCGACAAGACGGTTGATAACCACCCCCATGGCCCCTTCAGGGCTGTGCTCACAGACGACGATGACCGTACGGTCAAAAAGGCCATCATGCAGAGCCGGCATGGCGATGAGGAGATGATTTTTAAGTGATGAGAAAGTCGTCATGCCGCTATCATACGGGTTTTCTGAGTAAAACGGCAGATAAGCTGAGCGGGAAGATGAATCACCCCCTTATTGACCCCGCTCCAGACGCTGCCAGAGCAAGTCGGCGGCATCCACCCCGAAAAAGCGGCGAATTTCCCGGGCACCGGTGGGGCTGGTGACATTTATTTCGGTCACATAACCACCGATCACGTCGAGCCCGACAAAGAGCAGGCCGGCGGCACGCAGAGCCGGCCCCAGGGCCGCACAGATTTCCTGATCACGCTCCATAAGCTCGGCCGCCACTGCCGTGGCTCCGGCTACCAGATTGCCGCGAAAATCTTTTTCCGAAGGCACCCGCAGCATGGCGCCGGGAACCGGCTGGCCATCCACCAGCAGAATCCGCTTATCGCCCTCGCGAATGGCGGGAATGTAGCGTTGCGCCATGACATAATGCTGCCCCCAGCCGGTCACGGTTTCGAGAATGCTCCCGACATTGCGGTCTTGCTGATGAAGGTAAAATACGCCTTCACCGCCTCGCGCCGAGAGGGGCTTGACCACAACCTCCCCATGCTCGGCGAGAAAGGCGCGCAAGTCTCCCAGATCACGACTGACCAGCAAAGGCGGCAGAAACTCCGGGAAATGCAATGCGTACAATTTTTCATTGGCATTGCGCAGACTCACCGGGTTATTCACCACCCAGGTACCTGCATGTTCCAGCAGATAACAGGCGGTCAGATATTCCAGATCCACCGGCGGATCCTTGCGCATGAGGACCACATCCATTTCGGCGAGAGGCCGCTCTTCCACGGCAGCCAGGGTCACATAGTCATTACTTTCATCGCGTACCGTCACCCCACGCAGCCGCGCCCAGACCTTGCCATCGCGCAGCAACAAATCCGGCAAGCCGAACACCCAGCACTGATGTCCGCGCGCCTGGGCCGCCAACAGCATGGCGAAGGTCGTGTCCTTGGCGGGTTTGATCCCGGAGATGGGATCCATGAGAATTGCCGCTTTCAATGTCGTCATGATGCGGCTCCCGATGTTTGCTGCTGACGCCAGTCGGCCATTTCCCGTGCTGCCGCGACCAGGGTCAGGCGGGCAATCACCCCATAGGCATAATAGCGATTGACCGGGGCATCGGGCGGCGATTTGCGGCAGGGCAATATGCAGGGCTCGCCAAAAGCCATGGGTTCGAAATGCGCGCCGGGGGCATTCAGGTTTTCATCCCTGCCGCGCCCGGTATGGACTCGATAGAACCCCCCCAGCACCTGCTGACCCACCATATACACCACCGGTTCCGCCACCGCCTCTTCGGCGGTTTGCTCAAAAGTATAGACACCTTCCTGAATGAACACGTCGCTGACCGGCAAGCCTTCCTTGCTTTTGGCCATGCGCGTTCTTTCCTTGCGATTGAGATCCATGAACTCCGCACCGGAATAGGCGGTCATGATCCCCATGCCATAAGTACCGGCATCGGCTTTGACGATGACAAATGGACGCTGGGTGATGCCGTAATGCGCATAACGCTCGCGGGTCAGCTCCAGTACCGCGTCCACATTGGCAACCAGACAATCCCGTCCCTCGGCACGCATGAAGTCAATGCCCTGACAGCGCCGGAAAAAGGGATCAATCAGCCAGGGGTCGATATCAATGACCTCCGCCAGTTCATGGGCAACAGCCCGGTAATGGGCAAAATGCTGGGACTTGCGCCGGGACCGCCACCCCGCCGCCAGCGGCGGCGAAATGGGCTGTTCCAGATTTTCGAGTATTTCTGGCACGCCACCGGACAAATCGTTATTGAGCAAAATCAGCTGTGGATCAAAGCCTGCGGCCTGCAGGCGATTACCCTCACGAAAAATCGGCTCCAGGAGCAGAACATTGCCAGAAGGTAAATCATAGGCAGTCCGTTCTTCGAGCAACAAAGAGCCGACCCTGACATCTAGCCCGGACATTTCCAGCAGCTCCCGCAATCTCGCCACATTTTCCAGATAAAACAGGTTACGGGTGTGATTTTCCGGAATCAGGAGCAATCGTTCCAGTCCCGGATAATATTGATTGAGATAATGCTGAATGGCCGACACATAGAGCGAGGAAAATTCGGGATTGAGATTATTGAAACCCGCCGAAAACAAGTTGGTATCTACGGGTGCCAGCTTGAACCCGGAATTGCGCAAATCCACCGACGCGTAAAAGGGCGCCGGCGTCATCTGGAACTGGCTGCGAAACCAGCGTTCAATAGCTGACTGCCCGGCAATCAGATGCCGCTCGATATCCAGTAAAGCCTCAGTGCGCTCCGTAGCGAGCAGGGGGATATTTTGTAAAACTTCAGTCATGCCTGGGCCTGATTCCTTTTATCAATAGCCACATACTGACGTGGACTGGCTCCGTTATACACCTGGGTGGGGCGGAATATCCGATTATCGGCCAATTGTTCCCGCCAATGGGCCAGCCAGCCTGCGGAACGGGCCATGGCGAAAATGGGCGTAAACAAATCGGCCTTGATCCCCATTTCGTGGTAAAGCACCCCGGAATAGAAATCCACATTGGCATGAATACCCTTGGGACCGAGCCTTTCTGTGGCCAGCTTTTCGACCTCTATGGCAATTTCAAAGAGCTGACTGTGGCGCAGCTGCCCATTGCTCGCCAGCTTTTCCATCATGTCCTTCAAAATAGCCGCACGCGGATCACGGGTTTTATATACCCGATGTCCAAAGCCCCAGATTTTTTCCTTGTTCGCCGTTTTGCTGTCCAGATAGGCAGCAACCCGGTCAACGCTGCCAATTTCTTCCAGCATCTCCACTACCTTCTGGTTGGCTCCGCCATGCAGCGGGCCGGCCAGAGTACCAATGGCGCCGCCAATCACATGGTAAGGATTGGTCAGTGTCGAGCCCGTCACCAGCACCGAAAAGGTACTGGCGTTGATGGTATGTTCCGCATGAAGAATGAGACAAGTATCCAGAATTTTGGCCAGCGCCGGGTTGGGCTCCCGTCCGGAAATCATGTAGAGAAAATTGGCGGCATGATTCAAATCCGTGCGCGGAGCAATGGGATCATTACCGAAACGCATCTGCTCCCACATGGCAACGATCGTGGGCATGCGCGCAATAATGCGCATGGCCATGGCGTCCAGATGCGGAGTATTTTCGCGTTCGGCATCCGAAAGCTCCTGCTGCGGGTAAAACATGCCCAAACTGGCTACGGCGCAGTGCAACATATCCATGGGGTGACCGGTGACCGGCATGAACTTCATGATTTCCCGCACGTTGTATTTGACCTGGCGGTGGCTGCGCAGGCCCTGGTCAAAAGCCTGCAGATCGCTGGCTTCGGGTAGTGCTCCATCCAGAAGCAGCAGGGCCACTTCTTCAAAACTGCTGTGGGCCACCAGATCGTCAATGGCGTAACCGCGATAACTCAACAAACCTGCCGCGCCATCTATGTGAGAAATACTGGAGTGGGTGGCCGCCACGCCTTCCAGACCGGGAGCTACGTTCGTATCCGCCATGTCGAACTCCTTTTATTCTGATCAGAAATGCATCCAGGGGTTGCCGGGCTATTCGCTATCAGCCGGTGATGATCATCATAACGCGCTGGAAAAATAAAAGGGAGGCCGCAAGCCTCCCCAGGAGCAATTTTAGCTGTCCGGTTTATCAGGCAGAAAAAGAAGACCCACAACCACAGGTGGTGGTCGCGTTGGGATTTTTGATCACAAACTGTGCGCCTTCGAGGCCTTCGCTGTAATCAATTTCGGCACCCACGAGATACTGATAGCTCATGGGATCAATAAGGAGACTGACACCAAACTGATGGACTTCGGTATCTCCTTCATTCATGTTTTCATCAAAGGTGAAACCGTACTGAAAACCGGAACAGCCACCGCCAGTCACAAAAACCCGCAGCTTGAGGTCTTCAGAACCTTCCTCTTCAATGAGGGCGCTGATTTTATCCGCCGCATTCTGGGTCAGGGTCATTACCGGAGGAATGGAATCCAGATTGGTCATTGTTTCTGTTGCTGTGCTCATTGTGCATAACTCCATGCGCCGCAGCGCGTTGTTCAGTGGATACCCGACCATTTTGCTCGCTTTTTCGGGGTAGCGTCAAGGTGCCGGAGTTCAATGCCGGAATTCAAGCCCCGGCTCAGTCTTTTTCGGGAGAGTGCGGAGCGTACTTCACAGCGGCCACTCGTGCACCGACCAAAACCGCCAGAAGCACCGCTGTGGCGATGAGATCCATGGGCCCGAGGTGATGAGCATAAAGGCCAATGAACAGTTCACGCAAGACAAAGACTATGGCCACTTCCGACAACACCCGCAAACGGATGCGGTGAAACTCCAGATAATCCGTAAAGGTCCGAAACAGCTCGATGAGCACGAACACCGAAAGCACGTCAGACACAAGTCCCTGAATAGCCTCTTCTTCACGGAAGGTCAGGAAGGTTTCATATACATCCCAGACCACCCCCACCACCGAGGCGACCAGCGTCAGCAGCATGACAAAAATCAGCACGACCACGATGAAATCAAGAAAGCGTTCGTAGAAGCGCAGAATGCGCCCGCGCAGACCGCTGACGCCTATAGTAGGCAGGGATTCCTCCGCGCCTGACTTGGTCAAGCGGTCACCCTGCCGCCCTGGCCGAACGCCGCAGGCGTGAAAGCAGCCGTCTGGCCATTTCGCCAAATAGCTCTGTCTGAGTCGGATGAGGATGAATGGCTTCGCCCACCTGCTCCAGGGTCAAGCCCGCGCTGACCATCATGACCGCCTCACCCACCAGCAGATCAGCATGATCCGCCAAGAAATGCACCCCCACAATCCGGTGGCTGACCTTGTCGGCAATCATTTTGATCAGGCCATCGGTTTCGCCGGTCATCATGGCCTTGGCATCAATACTCATGGGCACCTTGACTTCGGCCACATCCATTCCGGCGGCCTTGGCCTGCTCGAGGGAAAGCCCCACAAAAGCACACTGAGGTCGGGTGAAGGTTACGCCGCTATCTTTAGCCGCATCATAACGGGCCCCATGCCCGAGCAGATTGGCCGCTGCCACCCGCCCCTGCTGGCCCGCCGTGTGTGCGAGCATGTATCCCCCCACCACATCCCCCACCGCATAAATATGCGGAACACTGTCTGCCCTGTGGTACTCGCGGCAATGGCGCCGCGTTCGGCCAGAGTCACCCCCGCAGCGGTCAGGTTCAGGGCGCTGGTATCCGGACGCTTGCCGGTAGCCACCAGGAGCAGGTCACAGACATGATGGGTGTCGGTATCACCCACCTGGTAATGAATATCCAGAGCACCGGGCTTACCGGATACTTCCTGCACCTTGACGCTGGTCAGCACTTGCAGACGCGGGCTGTTATGGGCCAGTGCTTTCATCAATTGCTCGGAAACTTCTTTTTCCATTTCGGCCACCGGGCGCGGCAGAGCTTCCAGCACCAGCACCTCGGCACCAAAATCGTGGAACATCTGGGCCATTTCCATACCGATGGCACCCGCACCGATCACGCACAGTCGTTTGGGCGGCTGGGCCAGATCCCAGACCGTATCTGAGGTGACCGCCGCACCACTTTTTAATGCTTCCTGCACCCCCGGAATGGGCGGCACAAAGGCGGGCGCGCCGGTAGCAATGACACAAGCCCCGAAACTCAGACTCCGGGCATCCTTGCCGCTGATTTCGACATTGTGCTCACCGGTGAAGCGGGCAGTACCTTCCAGCACCTGAATTTTCATGCCCTGATCGGTTTTCAGGGCCATTTCGCCTCGCGCCTGCAAAATGCCGCGACGGTGATTTTCCAACTGTGCCCAGTCCAGCTTAGGAGTACCCATCTGCAGGCCCATGGCGGCATCATGTTCCCGATCCCGAATACGGTCAGCGGCAGCCCGCCAGGCCTTGGAGGGGATGCAACCGCGCCACAGGCATTCACCCCCGGGATAAGGCGCGTTATTGACCATGGCTACCTTGACGCCGTTTTCAACCAGTTCGCGGGCGCAATCCTCGCCCCCCGGACCGGCACCGATGACCAGCACCTGGACATCATAGTCGCCCTCGGGAATCGGGGTCGCACCAGCTTCCAGCCAGCTTTCCGGGTGTTCAATGGCTTTTTTGAGATCCTTGAGAAACAGCGCTGCTTCCGCCCCGTTCACCACCCGATGATCGGCGGTAATGGTAATGGGCATTCCCTCCGGGCTATTACCGGCAATGGCAATAATGGCCGCCGTACCCGGAGTGACGATGGCATCAAACTGGGTAACGCCATACATCCCCATGTTGGAAATGGTAAAGGTAGGATGGGTGTATTCGGGAGGACTGAGCCGACGTTTACGGGCTTTTTCCACCAGGGGCGTCCATTCCTGCTGCAACTGCTCCAGCGCCTTGCCCTCCACCGAGCGCAGCACCGGCACTACCAGCCCGCCATCTTCGGTGGTCGCGGCAATGCCAATATCATGCTGGGCGCGTTCCACAATTTTGTCGGTCGGCTGATAGGCGGCATTGACCAGGGGATGCTTGGCCAATGCCTGGGACGCAGCCTTGGCAATGGCCACGGTCAGCGACACCTTGTGGGCCTTGGCGGCACGCATCAGCGCTTCCGGCTTGGCTTTGACGGTGACATGAAACACCGGAATACTGAGGGATGCCACCATCGCCTGACTGATGGCTTTTTCGATGGCACTCATCGCCCGCCCTTCCCCGGGTACGGCAGGCTCCGGCACGCGGGCACCAGACATGGCCGGGACGGCGCGGCTGGCAGCGGCCAACACATCGGCGCCGACAATCACACCTGCCGGCCCGCTACCTTGCATCAGATTCAGATCCACGCCCTGCTGTCCCGCCAGCTGGCGGGCAAAAGGACTGGCTGCTCCCTGCCGGGGACGGGCTGCGGGTTGCGCCCCGGGAACGCGCTGGGCCGCCACCTCCGCGAAGGGTGGCTGAGGCGTGCTGGTGACGGCAGGCGCTGCCTTGGCAGCACTGGCAACGGGTGCTGCGGGCTGGGTGGATACCACCGCAGTACTGATATCCCGCACCTGTTCGGCCGTTTCCACCAACCAGGCAATGGCTTCACCTACGGGAACCACCGCATCCACCGCGACGCGGGGACCGGAAAGATAGCCTTCACGAAACACCTCCACATCCATGATGGCCTTGTCGGTTTCAATAGTGGCCACCACATCCCCACGCTGGATTTTATCGCCCAGGGATTTTTCCCAGGAAACCAGCACGCCTTCGGTCATGGTATCGGAAAGCTGGGGCATTTTGATGGCATACCCGGAAAGGGATTCAGAGGCTGCAGGCGCTGAAACCGCCGGAGCCACTTCGGCAGGAGGATTTTCTGACACCCCACCCTCAACCAGAGATTGGGCTTCTTCCGGTGTTTCCGTGAGATAAGCCATGGCTGCCCCCACCGGCATGACACTGTCCACCGCTGCCAAGGGTCCGGCCAGATAACCGGAGCGAAACACTTCCACATCCATGATCGCCTTGTCGGTTTCAATGGTCGCCACCACATCGCCGCGCTCCACCCGGGCCCCAATGGGTTTTTCCCAGGAAACGACGACGCCTTCCGTCATGGTATCGGTCAGTTGTGGCATCTTGATGACGTAAGGTTCAGCCATGTTTCACCCTGTTTTGAGAATCTCTAGATCAGAAGCTATCCGCACACCCGTCAGCGGCGACGGGGGCGGCGAGCATGTGTAAAAATGGACGGTCTTAACGACCGAACATCTTCTTGACGGCAGCAACTACATCCCCGGCATTGGGAATGGCCGCTTTTTCCAGGCGGTGATTGTACGGAATGGGCACATCCAGCGCATGCACCCGCACCGGGGCAGCATCCAGATCAAAAAAGCATTCTTCATTGATGATGGCGATGACTTCTGAACCGACACCGACCGGCGCCTCATCTTCTTCGACAATAATGGCGCGATGAGTTTTGCGCACACTCGCGGCAATGCCGGCGCGATCCAGCGGTTTCAGAGCGCGCAAATCAATGACTTCGGCATCAATACCATATTCGCTGGCGAGTTTTTGCGCCGCATCCAGCGCCCAGTGAACACTGATGTTGTAGGCAAAAATACTGACATCCTTGCCCGGACGCATGATTTCCACGCCTTCCAGTGGCGTGAAAAATTCTTCATCCGGCACCTCGCCCTTGAGGTTGTACATGCTTTCATGTTCGATAATCACCACCGGATCATCCGAACGTACGGCGCTTTTCAGCAAGCCGTAGGCATCCCGGGGCGTCGCAGGGGTCACTACCCGCAAACCGGATATCCCCATGAAAACTTTTTCCATGCGCGCCGAGTGCTGGGCACCCAACTGATGCGCCGTGCCACCGGGTACCCGCATGACAAAGGGACAACGAATCCGGCCGCCCGACATGTAATGAATTTTGGCGGCGTTGTTCATGAGCTGATCCATGGCCAGCCAGGCAAAATTGACGCTCATGATCTCAACGATGGGACGGGCACCCACCATGGCTGCACCAACACCAATGCCAGTGTAGCTGTTTTCGGAAATGGGGGTATCGACAACCCGCTGTTCACCATATTTGGCAAAAAGACCGGAAGTCGCCTTGTAGGTACCGCCGGCAACGCCAATATCCTCGCCCATGGCAAATACCAGCGGGTCACGCGCCATTTCTTCATCGTGGGCACGCAGAATTCCCTGCCAATACATCAATTCAGCCATGGTTATTGTCTCCTTCGGTATACACATAACGCGCTACATCTTCAACACGGGGTTCCGGACACTCCATGGCGTAACGCACCACCTCGTTTTCGATTTCATCCTGGATGGACTTGTCCATGGCATGGAACTCTTCTTCCGTCACCACCCCGGCTTCCACCAGACGGCGCTTGTATATGCCGATAGGATCACGTTGCGCCCATTCCTCTACTTCTTCCTTGCTGCGATATGCACCGGAATCCGACATGGAATGGCCGCGCAAACGATAGGTCATGAGCTCCAGAAAATAGGGTTTGCGCTGTTCGCGCACATAATTGACCGCTTTTTCGGCGTGGGACATGACGATGTCGATGTCCTGCCCGTCACATTGGGCGGCTTCGATACCATAGGGCGCTACCCGCTTGTACTGGTTGATTTCCACCGTGGAGCGCTCGATGGCCGTACCAATGCCGTAGAGGTTGTTTTCACAGATGAAAAGGACGGGCAGCTTCCAGAGACTCGCCATGTTCATGGTTTCATGGAAGGTGCCCTGATTGTTGGCGCCATCCCCCAGAAAACAGATGGAAATTTCCTGACCGCCACGCAACTGAATGGCCTTGGCGAAACCTGCCGCCAGGGGGAAGGGTCCGCCCACCAGAGCATACCCGCCCATGAAATGCACTTCGGGATCAAACAGATGCATGGAACCACCGCGCCCCTTGGAGCAGCCCGCTTCTTTTCCGAACAGCTCCGCCATCAGCGCCTTGGGATCCATACCGGATTTAAGCGCATGAATATGATCCCGATAGCCGGTCACCACATAGTCAGAACCCGTCCGGGCTTTTTCCAGAACACCAATGGCACAGGCTTCTTCACCCGGATAAAGATGCAAAAAACCGCCAATCTGGCGCTCGTGATAGGCCTCCGCACAGCGTTCTTCAAAGCGGCGGGCAAAAAGCATTTCACGCAACAGGCGCTTCTGGTCCGTGGCGTCCATGGTCCTCCCAGACAAAGTAAATGGACCACGTTGGCAAACGTGGTCGCGGTGAATAATTCCAGCCAAAGTCTCAGGAATAATGGCCTAGGCCGGCGTAAAGCGTCAAGAGCCAAGCCGCACAGCGCAGATTTATGGTTAGGTCCCGGGTAGCGCTTACCCTACAAAAAATGGGCCACAAAAAATGGGCAGTTTCCCGCCCATGAATGCTGCTTAAAGGAGAATGCACAAAAATTGCTCGACCCAGATATCCGATACCAGAAACCTGATACCCGATACCCGATACCCAATTAATTTTTAGCAAAATGAGTGCCAATACTGGATACAGAGAAATTGCCTTGTTTACTGAAAATTCATGGCAATCAAGACCCAGATACGGTGCGCTATTGCACAATATTGGCAAAATCTCCCCAAAACAGGGAGAACATTTGCTTGAGCAATACCATCGAAAAACCCGCTTGATGACCATCAAGCGGGTTATGGTCAGCCAAGGCCGGGAGGATTTACTGCTGTACCGTACTACGCACCATCACACTGGAATTAATTTCAACACGCTGATTCTTGAAACGACCTTCCGGGGTTTTGTTACTGGCAATGGGGTCTTCGTAGGAATGACCTTTGACGGTCATCCGGTCCGCTGCGACACCACGATTTTCCAGATAGCCCGCCACACTGCCGGCACGGGCCTTGGAAAGTTTGTAGTTGTAAGCATAGCTTCCGGTTTTACTGCAATACCCGTTAATATCCAAAGTCGCATCTGGATGCATTTTGGCAAAACCTGCCACCTTATCCAGAACCGCAATATCCGTCCCCATCAACTGGGCGGAACCGGTCTTGAAATTAATGCCGGTGATGGTAATGGGCTTACTGATCAGCACCGTTTTTTCCACCGGGGCGATGGGGGCTGGCGGTGGTGGCGGGGTGGGGGCAGAGACCACCGGGGCCACTGGAGCCGGACCCGCAGGACAGGGGGTCACCTCATAGAGGCCACAACCCGAGGCGGCCAGCAGCCCTCCTGAAAGCAGTAATTTGATAAATGGTGCGGAATTTTTCATGTTTCGTCTCTCCTGAATACGCAATGTGTGTGTTCCTTAGAACATAAAGCCGGTTTCGACCATTCCGCGTAACTGGTTGGTGTTGGTGCCATCCGCTCCAGAGAAGCCGTAACTAGCCGGAGCCGATGCCGTGACATAGGACAGCTCCGCTCTGGCGAAGAAACCGCCATCCTGATAGGTCGGCGTGAGGGTGATGGACCAGGCATGGGAGTCGGCGGGGAGGTCTGTGAGACTAGACGCTGCACCCTCAACACTATCCGGGCCAGTTAGAGGACCGCCTACACGCAAATATTCTGCACGGGCGCCCAGAGAGATCGTCTTGGTAAAACTGTAGTCTGCCAACAAAGCGCCACCATAATTATCAAAGGAATGATCCACGCCCAAATCAGGTGCCGAAGGGGTGTGCATATACTGGAAATAAGGCTCGATCATCCACGGCCCGGAGCTATATTCATACTCAATGCCGTAAATCTGGCTTTCGTTGCCAATGGGACTGTAAGCCACATCATTGGAACTCAGGCGGGATTTACCCAGGGAACCTTGGCCGTAAATACTGACCGTATTCGCGCCGTTAATGGCGTAGCTGACTAAGCCGCTGAGTACGTTATAGCGATTGGAATAATAACCATCTGTCCAGGCAAGTGAGGCACTCAAAGGACCCGCACTACCATTGAACTGAATACCACGACTGATAATGGGCTCCATGTCCCAAAGCAGGCCGCGCTCAATGTTGATATTTTGATAGGTGAAGCCACCTTCTGCACCGATGAGAGTGGGAAGCTGTCCGATTTCCACAGAATAATTAGAAGATGGGGCAATTTTTAGATACGCAACAGGCAAGGCCCCAAACTCATTGATCGTATTACTTGGTGTCGCTGTGGATAAACTTGCTGCTAAAGTTGGAAAGCTGTAAGCACCCGCCTGAATATAAAACTGGATAGGCCCATTCTCTTTCTGGATGATGACCATACCATTGGTAATGGACGCACCTACCCGCTTAGCCCCCAAGGTACCTGCCATTCCCTGAGGATTATCCTGATAAAAAGCCATGCCGCTGGCGACGCCTTGCACATCCAGTTGCCCCAGGGGGCCGGCACAGAATGTCAGGGGATTAGGCAAGGATAACGGGCTGGCATCAGCCACACCGGCGACGAGAGGAAGACCCACGCACAAGCTGGCGAGGATGGCACGACGAAAATAACGATTGCTGTAGCGCGACATGTTGACTCCTTGGTATGTATGAAAACAATCAAAGCTGTTGTCAAAAAGCAAAATACATGCCTGGAAATTTTCGCCTCGCCATATTTAAGGTTTTATTTACAAAACAATATGCTAAAAATATTCATCGCACCGAATAGAAAAACCCATTGCACCAAAACAGGTCGTAACGCACTCCTATCGTGCAACCAACTCACCATCCATAAAAAACCCGGCACATGGCCGGGCTTCTTTCTCCAGAACAAATAAAGACTAATTGCCGTTCAGTGTTCTCTCAATATTAGGCAGGGCAGCACCTATACCGGCGCCGACCGCACCACCCACTGCGGCGCCAACAGCAGGATTACCCGCAGCCACAGTGCCCAACACGGCACCGCCCGCAGCACCAATCGCTCCCCCACTCAGGGCGCGCTGTCCGGTAGGGCTCATATTGGCGCAGCCACTCAGGGCTAGCACACATAACGGGATGATTAACCAGCTACTTTTCCTGTAGCGGTGCTCCCGGGTTTGAATATTGACCTTCATCAGAACTTCTCCTCTACGTTGTCTCAACAGGCTGATAACTGGGCTCATGCAGTAGTTAATGCCTCCAGCCATCATCATGGCGCCAGCGCCCCGCCCAGGGGGGTGGGCCATGATGCTGCCATGGCCGTGGACGGTAATAGCGAATGGGAGCTGGTTGCACATAATAGCCTGGGGCCGGATATGCCAGGGGAGGGGGAGGCGGAGGCGGCGGAGCTGGCACATAATACACGCGCCGGGGTGGTGGCACGTAATATACGGGCGGGGGCGCATACACCGGAGCAGCATAATACCCCGGGTTATTCCCGAGAAACACACTCAAGCCCGGGACCGCGACCCCCAGAGATAAATCACCATCCGCCCAGGCAGGGCGGCTTGCTACCGCAAATAGCACTGCAAAAATTACCGCAAATAGCGTCCATTGCGGCAACCGTTGAACAGAACCTATCTTTTTCATGGGTTCTCCTTGAGTATTTGACTCATCCATATACTGGTCATCGCCGATAATCATCGGAAAACATCCGGTCATTATCGGAGCAACTCTATGCAATAGCAAGAACCTTGCCAGATTGACTTCCTGATTTTTCAGTAAGTTAGCCAAGCACTCTGTAGCCAAATAGCTACATAAATTCCCCATAGACCAAATACCAACTATTTTTTAGTCAGTTACTCTGTCGTCCAGATCATGAATCATCCAGAATTGATCGCGCCTTCTTTTCTGCGCCTTCATGGCATACAAAGCCTGATCAGCGCAGCGGAACAAATCATCCTGATTTTCCAGTTGACTTAAATTCTCACAAAAACAAACTCCCAGACTGATCCGCAGGGGCAACAACACCCTGTCTGACAATTTGGCCGGAGAATCCATTATTCGCTCAAGGCGGGTCAGGACTTCTTCCAGCACCCGGCGACTGGGCAAGCCCTCAAAAAGCAGGACAAATTCATCACCTCCCCAACGAGCCACGCAGTCAGAGGCTCTCAGTGCCTCTTCCAGCCTTCTGGCAATAATGACCAGCAAGGAGTCACCCGCATCATGCCCGTATTGGTCATTCACCCCTTTGAAATCATCGACATCCAGAATACCCAATGCGACAGATTGACCAGAGGCACACGTCAGAGTCAGAATTTTTGCCAATTGCTCGTTGAACAGACGCCGATTGGCCAGGCCGGTAAGGCTATCGTAAAAAGCGATCTTGCGTATTTCCGCCTCGGCATTGGTCAAGTCATGATGACGCCCCCAGAGCGTCAGGGTCAGGCCCATACTGCTCGCCAGCTGTCCGATCAGCATTTTCAGAGGCTGACTGAAATGCCGGGTGGCAGCACTGGCAACTATCAGCACCAGTTGCTGCTCGTCGTCCTGGGTGTATATCGGATAGGCGATCATGCTGTGCAGACGACGCAAAGCTGGTCGGTTCTCCGGGAGTTCTGGAGATCCGACCAGCGCTTCCGAAAAACGGAACTCTTCGGCTCGGCCGCTACGTAATACCCGGGCCGGAAGAAAATGCTCATCCCGCAAATCGTTCGGGCTCCACGCGGAGAACCATACTTGCAGACTTTCCTGCAAATCGATTCCATCCGCTTCCAGAGCCATGAGTTGCCAGAAACCTGTCTTGTGGTCGGGCATCATTAGCCATGCCGCAGTGGCCCGGGTTTCATGCACAATGTCTTGCACCAGCCGGGCATACATGGCTTCAGGTTCTGCCAGCATCAGCAGGGATTGCTGGGTCAACAGTGCCGCCTGCTGATACTGGCGCAAATCCAGAAGCTGACGGAGAAAGCCCACGGACAGACGATCGAGGAGTAGGAGAACGCACAAGATAATCACAAAGGGCAGTCCCTGCCAGACATTCTGCTGCCAGAATTGGCTGGAAATCATTTCAGGAGACCAGCGCGCAGAGGCGGTCCACGGATATCCCGGTACAGCCACTTGCAAACTGTTACCCGCCCAGTGCTCCTGTGGGGCAGGACTCTGCCACACGCCGCGCCTCCAGAAAGCTACCGGAATCTGCCCCGCCCCCATGATCTGAATATCCATATCCGCCGGCGTATGTATGTTTTTCAGTTGCGACAAGCGAAAAGGAGAACCAATATAACCTGTTACCTGCCCCTGGCGGTTTAATAAGTGTTCGCGCATAGGCATTACCCAAATTTTGTCCGGTAATAATAATACTGGCTGGCCCACCAGGTAATCCGGGTTTCTTTTGAGCTGTGTGAAGGCTCCAGCCTGTAACAGAGGCGTAGACCACTGTTCGGAACTGGACCAGATGATTTTTTTCGCCCGCCTATCCAGCATGTTGATAGCGACAATACCCGAATGGGTTTTCTGAAAAGCACGCATGGCCGCTTTTTTACCTGGAGTCAGCACCAGCGGATGGTCGTTCAGCTCCAGCAGAGAGCGACGAAAAAAGGTCAGGTCATGAAAATGACCATCCAGATTGCTGGCCAGTTGATCGGCGATACTGCGCAGAGCAATCTCACCCCGGTATCGGAGCTCATGGTGGAAGGAGGCCCGCGCATCAACATAACGCCAACTCCACAAAGCAATAAACAAAAGTCCCATGATCAAAAAAAACAGGTGCAACAATATAACGGGGGCGGCCCTTGTAGATAAGAAAAAGGCACCCCTCCAAATCATGAGGTTTCAATCATTGTGTTCATGGTGAATGGCTTCACGAACCAATTCCTGGATTTCCGCTTCCATACGCGTCAATGCCTGATCCTGATACCCCTGTGCCGGGTCAGACTTGATCTGGCGCAAGCGGCCATGGGCCAGCAAAATGGGATGATCACCCGGCGCACCATCTTCCTGCAGATAAGTAACCAACGGACAAGGTGGAGGCTCGGCGGCAAGAGATACATCAATCCAGCCCCGCCGAAGAGCATCCATCAGGGGGCGGCGCAATAAGTGGGCCGCGTAAGCACCCAGCAGGGTTGAGGGATGGTTGGCTGTTCCTTCGGGCATGGTGTAACCCGATCGCAGCATGGTCAGCAGTGCATCAGCGGGCATGGGTCTGGCAATGGCATAGCCCTGCACATGATCCAAGCGCAGGGCGCGCATGGCATCCAGTATGGGCAGGGTTTCCACTCCTTCAATGACCAGTTCGGCATTGAGGGTATTAGCTAACAATTGAATACTCTGGACAAATGCCAGATTTTTGGGCTGCGCGCACAAATCGCGGATGAAACCTTGATCCAGCTTGATTTTATCGATGGGCAGATCTTTCATGCGAAGCAGGGAAGAATAGGCCGAACCCACATCATCCAGCGCAATACGTACCCCCGTAGCCTGCAAAGCCAACAATCGCTCCTTAGCGATATCGCGATTCAGGAAATCGCCACTCTCCAGAAGTTCCAGAGAAATTCTGGATGGAGCAATAGGACTGGTAGCCATCGTCCCGGTAAAACACGTCGCACAATCATGGTCCACCATAAAATCGGGATCCACATTGAAGGACAGATTCAGAAAAATCCCCAGTGCATCCAGGGATTCGAGAACCTGGAGGCCGGCCACCAACATCAAGCGGCTCAGCTCCCGACGCTCATCCATATCCAGAAACGGAATAAAGCTATCGGGAGAGAGAATCTGCCCAGAGGCATCGCGCATACGTGCCAGGGCTTCAATGCCGACTATTTTTTGCTGGTTGATGGAGTATTCGGGCTGAAAATAGGCAAGCAGATCCTCGGGGAAGCGCCAACTTGCCTGCTGTGGAGGCTTCACAGTAAAAATCCAGGTGCCGGCTTAAAAGCCCCGAAACAATCGCGACGAAACATTTTTCGATTATCCAATCCGATCAGCAAAGTAGTGCCTCTGAACACATACGCTTACCATATATCTCTATAATTAGCACACTATGGCAACAAAGCAATTTGTGTCAATCCAGTTGTCTCGGGCAAGGCAAACAAACGGTTCATGTTCTGAACCGCCTGGCCGGCTGCACCTTTGACCAGATTATCAATGACCGACAACACCACGACCTGCCCCGGACGGGGCTGGTGCACGGCGATCCGGCACATATTGGCGCCGCGCACCGACCGGGTGGCCGGATGGCTTCCAAAAGGCATCACATCTACAAAAGCCTCTTGCGCGTAGCGTTCTGCAAACACTGCCTGCAAATTGGCGTCGCTCATGGGCTGCCGCAGGCGTCCATAAAGAGTGGCATGAATACCGCGAATCATGGGCATGAGGTGCGGGGTAAACTGCAATTCGATGTTATTCCCACTGATTTCCGAGAGAATCGCCTCAATTTCCGGACGGTGACGATGACCACTGACGCCATAGGCACTCACACTGTCGGCAGCTTCGGGAACAATCAGGTGCACCTTTCCGGTACGTCCTGCACCACTGACGCCTGATTTGCAGTCGGCCACCAGGGTCTCCTGCTGCAGCAAATCCGCCTCCAGTAAGGGGGCCAATCCCAGAATGACTGCCGTGGGATAACATCCGGGATTGGCAATCAGGCGCGACTGGGCAATGGTTTCCCGATAATACTCGGGAAGCCCGTAGCGCGCTTCGCGAAGCGCATCTGGTGCGCGATGCGCCATACCATACCACTGCGCAAACAGTTCAGGGTTCGCCAAACGAAAATCTGCGCCAAGATCAATCACCCGGACATCTCGCGCCAACAGTTCCGGAGCACTGTCCATGGCTACGCCATGAGGCGTGGCAAAAAAAACAACATCCAACTGCGTCAGCACCAGAGGATCGGGAGCGGTATAGGACAAATCGCACACCCCGCGCAGGTTGGGAAAATGCGCATCCACCCTTTCTCCAGCTTCGGCGCGGGAGGTAATAACTTGCACCTCCACTTCGGGATGGGGAAGCAACAAGCGCAACAACTCCACTCCGGTGTAACCGGTACCGCCCACAATCCCTGCCCGAATCATGTCATTTGTCCTTTATTACCGTGAAATATATTTGAAGCAACAACAAAAAAGCCGCCCGGAGGCGGCTGATTTCAATTCCAAGCGTGGTCTTAACGTTTGGAGAACTGATGACTGCGCCGTGCCTTGTGCTTACCAACTTTCTTACGCTCCACTTCGCGGGCATCCCGGGTCACGAAACCTGCACTGCGCAGCGGCCGACGCAAGGTTTCATCATACACCATGAGGGCACGGGTGATGCCGTGGCGAATGGCACCCGCCTGACCACTGGCACCGCCACCGCTGACGTTCACCAGAATATCAAACTGACTGCCGTGTCCGGTGAGCTCCAGGGGCTGCATGACCACCATGCGCGAAGTTTCGCGGCCAAAATACTCTTCCAGACTCCGCTTGTTGATAACGATCTTACCGGAACCGCGCCGCAAATAAACCCGTGCAGTGGCGCTTTTGCGCCGACCCGTGCCGTAATATTGTTCCATGATAGTACTCACCTTAAATATCTAAAGTCTGGGGCTGTTGCGCTGAGTGGGGGTGCTCGGAACCGCTATACACCTTGAGCTTGCGGTACATGGCGCGGCCCAGGGAGTTTTTCGGGAGCATACCCTTCACCGCAATTTCGATAATCCGCTCCGGGTGGGTTTCCATCATTTTTTCAAAAGAGGCGCTCTTCAGATTGCCGACATAGCCGGTATGATGGTAGTACATCTTGTCTTTGGCTTTGTTGCCGGTCACCGCAATCTTGTCGGCATTGATGACAATAATATGATCACCAATATCGGCATGGGGGGTGTACTCGGGCTTATGCTTGCCGCGCAGACGTGTAGCCACTTCGACAGACAGGCGGCCTAACACTTTATTGGTTGCATCCACTACGAACCAGTCTCCCTGGACTTCATGAGACTTGGCAGAATAGGTCTTCATCACAAAACTCCGGCTTCGGGTTTTTCACTGAGGGGCGGGAGATTAGCGACGAAACGGGGTCTTGTCAAGGCACTTACAGCATCTGCCACACGTTCAAACGTATGCAGGTTGGCGGCAAACAACAGATATTGTGGTAACACAGCCATATTGACCATAAATTTAGAATAAGTAATTATGCTGATTGGTTCTTAATACCAGTTGAGGAGAATGAGCGTATGAAACCCAACGTAGAATGTTTTTTTGATGAAAACACCTTCACCGCCACTTATCTGGTACGAGAACCCGAAGGTTCTGCCTGTGCCATCATCGACCCGGTGCTGGACTTTGACTATGCCAGCGGACGCACTTCCACCGGTTCGGTAGAGCGGATTCTCGAAAAGGTTCAGCAGGACCACCTGCAGGTGGAATGGGTGCTGGATACCCACGCCCATGCCGATCACCTCAGTGCCGCCCACTATCTGCGCGAGAAACTACACTGCAAAATTGGTATTGGTGCGCACATCACCACCGTACAAAGCACTTTTGCCAAGCTCTACAATGAGTCACAGCAAATCCCTCAGGATGGCAGTCAATTTGATCATCTCTTTGACGATGGCGAGACTTTTTTTATCGGCGCCATGCCGGTACGCGTCATGCACACACCAGGACACACGCCCGCCTGCCTGACCTATGTGGTTGATGACGATGCTGCTTTTGTCGGCGATACCATTTTTATGCCCGATTATGGTTCGGCGCGCTGTGATTTTCCCGGCGGCAGCGCTGATACCTTGTACCGCTCGGTCCAGCGCATTTTTTCTCTTCCCGATGACACGCGCATTTTTGTCGGTCATGACTACAAGGCACCGGGCCGCGATGAGTTCCGCTGGGAAAGTACGGTAGGCGAAGAAAAAGCGCGGAACATTCATATGGGAAATGGTCGGACCCAGGCCGATTTTGTGGCTCTGCGCCAGCAACGCGATGCCACCCTGGCCATGCCCAAGCTGATCCTACCCGCTCTGCAGGTGAATATTCGTGCCGGAGAACTCCCGCCAGCAGAAGAAAATGGGGTGGCCTACCTGCGCATTCCACTTAATGCCGTCTGACCGTTTCAATCCTAGGGAGAAGCATCCATGCAACAGGAATGGTTGATGGGTTTTCTGGGCGGTTTGTTGATTGGTTTGGCCGCCCTGACTTTTTTACTCGTGAATGGACGCATCATGGGGGTGAGCGGTCTCCTCGGGGGTCTCATCGATCGCAGCGGCTGGGGCAATGGGGCGGAACGCCTGGTTTTTCTGTTTGGTCTGTTTCTGATTCCCGTGCTCTGGACACATTTCGTCGCTCCGGTAGACACCCACGTCACCAGTAATATCGGACTGGTCATTATTGCTGGCCTGCTGGTCGGTATCGGTAGTCGTCTGGCCAATGGTTGTACCTCCGGTCACGGCGTCTGCGGTATTTCCCGCTTTTCAATGCGCAGCATTTTCGCGACGGCGGTTTATTTGCTGAGCGGAGCGCTGGCTGTTTCCCTATTACGGCACTTCCTGGGGGTGTTGCCATGATGCGTCTGCTTGTCGCCTTATTTTCCGGATCACTGTTTGGTCTGGGCCTGGTGGTTTCCGATATGGTCAATGCCCAACGAGTCCAGGGCTGGATGGACGTGCTGGGAAACTGGGACCCGACGCTGGGCTTTGTGTTGTTGGGGGCCATTTTACCCATGCTGCTGGCCTGGCCCCTGGGGGCCCGGCGCGGCAAAGCACTCCTGGGTAACGCTCTGCCGGGTCCGGCCTCGGTGCAAATCAATCGGGAACTGTTTTTGGGCGCTGCGTTGTTTGGCGTGGGTTGGGGACTGGTGGGGCTTTGCCCCGGGCCCGCTGTTGCCGGGCTGGGTCTGAACGGCAGCAGCGGTTTGCTCTTTTTTCTGGCCATGGGAGTTGGCATGTTTGCGGTGCCCTCCCTGCGGCGAGCCTTTCAGCGTACAGTCCCGGCTTAAAGGATTGCAGCTTATCATCTTCCCGTAGGAGCATCTGCGGGAAGGGTTTTGTGTTTGGACAGACACATCCTGCTCATTATTCTCACCTTACCTCCGCCAGCCCCTAACTTCGGTTTATTTCAGCTCACCCCATAAGGCATCAGCAACCAGGCAAACAGCAGAATCACGATCCCCAGTGCCGCAAAAGTCTCCCAACTGCGACGGTACAACAAGCGCTCCGGATTACTGAGTGCAGCAGGCTTCCACAAGGCGCTGAGGTAGTAGGCGAAAGAAAAGGCACTGCCCAGGGCCAGCAAAATCGCCAGCCAGTACGCCTGATCATGCACATCGGCAATAATCACCAGCAGCTTGGCAAAAAAACCGATGCTGGGCGGCATGCCGGCCAACGCCAGCAAAGTCAGGCCCAAAAGTCCGGCCAGTACCGGTTGACGCTCCCGCAAGGCTGCCCAGGGAATCGCAATACTGTTCTCGGGCAGGGCCGAAAGGCCCATGAAAGTGCCCACGTTCATCAGTCCATAGACCAGGGCATAAATGGCGGCGGCAATAATACCCAAAGGACCGGCGGCAAGCGCGGCAAGAAAGTATCCGGCATGGGCAATGGCCGAATAGCCCAGCATTCTGCGGATATGTCCGGCCCGATACGCGAGGACATTACCTACCACGATACTGCTTGCAGCGATGATGGCTATTGGAATTTCCAGTTTGGGGGTCGCCGCCGCCAGGGTAATCAGTGCGCCCATGATGGCCACCTTGCCCACCCCTCCCAGAAAAATCAGGAGAGGAGCAGGGGCACCTTGGTAAATATCCGCCACCCAGGCATGGAAGGGGGCGGCGGCGATCTCGAAACTCAAGGCAACCAGCAAGACCAGCACCCCCATCAGTCCGAACACATTCGCACTCATGTCGCCCAGGGGGGGAATCACCGCCAGGCTGCCATCACCCAGATAGATCAGGGCAATGCCAATGGCAAACTGGGCCGAGGCCAGACCCGCCAGCAGCGCATATTTAAAAGCAGACTCCAGTGCCGCACGGCCGCTGCCGGGCCAGGCCAGCAGGGCAAAAAAAGGCAGCACCTGCAGTTCCAGACCGATAAATAACAGCAGGATATTCTGGGCGCTGACCAGAATCAGGCTGCCCACCAGAAGTGTCAGTAACAAACCCACCAGACTGCCGGTCATTTTTCGGGAAAGGGGGTGAAACGCAATAAAAAACAAGCCTGCCGCCATGGCAAGACTCAAATATATGCCTAGAAGACTGGCACTGAGATCCCAGTACAAATCGGCACCAAGGGCCATGTGGTCCACAAAAATACTGGCACCCGCCGCTATACTGCTGAGTCCACCCAGCCAGGGCATGACGCGCCCCAGACCCAGGGCATCAGCCAGAAAGGCGAGCAGCGCCGCCACACCGACGATGAGCAATGGCAGCAAGGTCGGATTATACGCCATGAGCGCCTCCCTGAATGAGCGCCATACTATGGGTCGAGAGCAGAATGCCCAGATGGGACAGAATGACCTGTGGATCCAGCCCCAACCATAAGGTCAGCAAACCCAGCGCCCAGAACAACAACCACTCGCTCTGCTGCAAATCTTGCAGCGTTTCCGGCAGGGTATGGTTCAAGGGACCCAGCATGATCCGTTCATAGGCCCGCAGAAAATACACCACCCCCGCTAGAATCCCCAGGGTGGCGAGGGCGGCCGCCCAGGGCAGTATCCGGAACGCACCGGCCAGACTGAGAAACTCCCCCGGAAAATTGGCCAATCCCGGCAGCCCCATACCGGCCAGAAAGAAAAACAGCATCCAGGCCCCGAGTCGGGGAGCCCGTCTAAACAAGCCGCCTAATCCAGCCCATTCACCCGTGAGTCCGCGACTTTCCATGACGCTGACCACACCGAACAGTCCCGCCGACACCACACCATGGGCAATGAGCAAAAATACGCTGCCATGAATGGCCTGACTTTGCAGCGCAAACAATCCCAGAGCCACCAGATTCATATGACTGACGCTGGCCCAGGCCGCAAACAGGCGCAAATTGGCGGCATTCAGAGCCAGAAATGCGCCATACAGGGTGCCTATGGCACCCAGAATGATGCCGACCGGGGCGAATTCCAGAGCGGCCTGGGGCAGCATGGGAATCGCAAAATGGATCAGACCATAAGCCCCGGCGGTCACCGCCGCCCCCGAGAGAAACACACTGCCCGCAGGAGCGGCATGCCCATAACCCGAAGCGGCCCAGCTATGCAGGGGAAAAAGTGGCATTTTGACGGCCAGACCGGCAACCATACCCAGAAACAACCAGATGCCCAGCCCCGCACTGATCCGGGTGTCCGCCAGCTGCAAAATGGAAAAGTCATACACTCCCGTCTGTTGGCCATGGAGGACATAGACCACCACCAGGGCCACCAGAAACAGTAATGAACCGACAAAGGTGTACAGGAGGAATTGCAGGGCAGCTGCGCGATTTTTATGACCACTGCGCAAAATCAGAAAAGCGCCAGCAAGAGCCAGAATTTCATAGAAAATATAAAACATCAGGACATTCTGGGCATAAAATATCCCGAACAAGGCACCGGCCATGACCAGAACGGCATTGGCCAGGGACCGGAATTCCGGTAGGCGCCACGCAAAAGCCAGACTCACCGGTATCAATATCGCACAAAGCAAGGCCAAAGTGCTGCCCAGCGGGCCCGCATGCAAAGTCCAGAGACCACCCAGATAGGGGATATGCAGACCATGTCCTAAAGTGCCCATGCTGTCGGGAGCAAAACGCAAAATCAGCGTCAGCAACAACTCGATCAGGGCTATGGTCATGGCCAGACGCTGCCCCGCCTGTTTTTGTGCGGACAACCAAAGGGCGGCGCACCAGGGCAGGAGAATCAATACCGTCACGAGGATCACAGCAAGTACCCCCAGGCGACAAAGAGCAGCACCACCAGCCCGAGAATCATGCCACTGGCATAGCGACTGAGCAGACCGTCTTCACCGCTCTCCAGGACCTTGCTACCCAGCCCGAAACCATCTTTCAACCCCCCGAGCAGGAGGAGTTGAAACCCCGTTTGCTCCAGCAAGCGGTCCAGAACCCGGGCCAGGGCATACCAGACCGGCGGAAAAATACGCAGGAAAATCCGGTCGAAAAACCAGGCGTTGAAGAGGAAGGCGATGCGACTGAGGCCACGGCCTTCGCGCTCCCATTGGGCGGCCTTGTAGGCAATGGCAATACCAATGAGGGTGGCTACTGATCCTGCCACCTGCAGAAAAAAATTCACATTCCCGGTGGGGGCTGGAGGCATGCCCAGTTCCGGGGCCAGCCAGGGTAGCCAGATTTTCGGTCCCGGCCAGCCGGGAGGAAACTGCAGCCAGCCAATACCAATGCTTGCGACAGCCAGAATGCCCAGCGGAATTTTCATGCCCCAACCCATCTGGTAGGGCTCGCCCGGTTTTTCCGGCCCTTCAAACACCAGAAAATACAGTCGAAAAGCATAAATCGCCGTGAATACCGCGCCCAGCAGAGCCAGCACCCAGAGCAACTTGCCACCGGGAACAATAAAGGCCGTGGCAATAATCGCATCTTTACTATAAAAAGAGGCGGAAATCACCGGCACGGCGGCCAGCGCAAAAATGCCTGCCAGAAACGTCCAGCGTAAAAAGGGTTGCTGTTTTTTAAGGCCGCCCATCTGACGAATATCATGATTTTCGTTATAGATAATAATGACCACCCCGGCGCCCATGAACAACAGCGCCTTGAAACAGGCATGGACGAGCAGGTGGAATAAACCGAGGGAAGGTGCGCCGATGCCCACCCCGAGAAACATGTAACCCAACTGACTGATGGTGGAATAAGCCAGTACCCGCTTGATATCCACCTGGGCAATACCACAGCTTGCCGCATACAGGGCGGTAAAAGCACCGCTCAGGCCAATCACCCAGAGCATACCGGGCACTGCTGCAAAAATCGGATAAAGACGGATACAGAGATAGACGCCCGCCGTGACCATGGTCGCCGCATGAATGAGGGCAGAAACCGTACTGGGTCCGGCCATGGAATCCGGCAGCCAGATATGCAGGGGAAATTGCGCTGATTTGGCGACCGCAGCAATCAATATGAGGATTCCAGCTATGAGCAGCGCCAGATGATCGGGGCTGGCCGCGACTGCTGCAAACAGCGGCGAGTAATTGAGGGTATGGTACTCGGCAAAGAGAATGAAAATGGCCAGGGCCAGGGCGGTATCACCAATCCGGGTCACCACAAACGCCTTACGTCCCGCCCAGGCATTTTCCTGCTTGCGGTACCAGTGCGCCACCAGCGCATAAGAACACAGGCCGACGGTTTCCCAGCCAAGATACAGCAGCAACAAGTTATCCGCCATGGTGAGAATGAGCATCCCGCCCACAAACAGATTCAGATAGAAATAATAACGCCGCTCGCCATAGTCTCCGTTCAGATATTGCTGGGAAAAGAGGTGAATCAAAAAACCCACAAAAGTGGCAATACTGATCATGACCAGGGTCACTTGATCCACATGAAACGCGACGCTGGCCTGAAAATGGCCCACGGCCATCCAGGTCCAGACCTGATCATGAAGATTGGGATCGCGGCCGTGGGTCATCCAGACGGCAAATACCACCAGAGTCGACAAAAAGGGCATGGTAGCGGCCATGCGGCCGATGTTTCTTGGCGAGAAATACTCGCCAAAAACAGCATTGAGCAAAGCCCCTAGCAGGGGCAAACCCGGAATCAGAAAAAGCCATTCACTCATCGACTTCCTCCCGGAGTTGACGCAGATCATCTACCGTATCGCCGCCCAGCTCGTGCTTGACCCGCAGCAACAATGCCAAGGTCAAAGCCAGAGCAGCGCCGCTCAGCGCCATCATGAACACGACCAGTACCTGGCCGGTGGCTGAGTGCCAGCGCGCGCCTCCCGCTAGGGCAATCACCATGGCGGCATTGAAAAGCAGTTCGATGCCCAAGAGCAGAAAAATCAGATTGCGGCGCAACAGGATCAACGCCACCCCGACCACAAACAGCAGTGCCGCAATGACCAGCGCCAGCTCAAGTGTCATGCGCATCCCTCCGATGAATGGCCAGCACCGCCGCAATGACTGCAAAAAGAAGCAGCGCTACGGCTTCTGTCAGCCACAGATAGGGACCAAAAAGAGCACGTCCCACGCTGGCGGGGCCTATTTCCTGTATCATCACCTGAAGATCAGGACGCTGGCTGAAGAGAAGAATCAAGACGACGGTCAGCAGCACGACCAGCACAGCAGGCCACCAGAAACCCCGACGCCAACGCGCCTCCTCCCGGACTTGCAGAGGCGAACGCAACAACATGATGGCAAAAAGAAAAAGGACGAGAATAGCACCCACGTACAACATTACTTCGAGGGCCGCAATAAAGGGCGCCCCCAGCAGCAAAAACAGAATACTCAGCGCCAGCAGGCTAATACCCAGGTTGACAGCACCGTGCATGGGGTCGCGGACGACCAGCAGTGCCGCTCCCGTCATCAGGATGATCAGCAGCAGCAACAATATGAGCAGAATCATCATGGCAGATTGCTCCGGACATTGACCGGGGCTTTTTCATTGATTCCCTGGCCTTTATCCTTGTCGCCCAGAGCCACCCCGGAATGCCGGTAAAAGTTGTAATGCGGATGTTTACCGGTGCCGTCGATGAGCAGGGCATCTTTTTCATAAATGAAATCGGCATGATGTTCTTTGCTGAAAGCAAACTCATCGAGGAGCTGGATGGCCAGGGTGGGACAGGCTTCCTCACAGAGGCCACAATAAATACAGCGGGAAAAATTGATGCGGAAGGTCAACGGATAACGCCGGGTGTCCGGCCGTTCGCCCGCCTGTAACTCGATACAGCGGGTCGGGCACACGGCTGAACACAACTGACAGGCCACACAACGTTCGTCGCCATCGGGATCCCGGGTCAGGGTCGGCCTGCCGCGCCAGCGGGGCGGTAAATTCAAGGGTTCTTCCGGATAGCTGACCGTTGAGATGCGGCCGATCTGACGCAAGGTTGTCCACAGCCCCGCTCCAAGATCGACAAAATTTCGCCAGACCTTCATGCCAGCCTCCACAGAGCTGCTGCCAGAGCTGTTGCCATGATGTTGAACAACGCCAGGGGCAAAAGCACTTTCCAGCCGAGGCCCATCAATTGATCATAGCGGGGGCGGGGCAAGGTGGCCCGCAACCAGAAAAACACAAAAATGATCGCACCGGTCTTGAGCAGCAGCCAGATCCAGCCCGGCAGCCAGGGACCATGCCAGCCGCCCAGATACAGCAGGGCCGTGAGCACAGCAATCAGGGTCATCCCGAGATATTCTCCCAGGAAAAAGTAGCCAAAGCGCATACCCCCATATTCGGTGTTGAAACCCGCCACCAGTTCACTTTCCGCTTCGGGCAGATCAAAGGGCAGGCGATGGGTTTCGGCGACCCCGGCAATCATAAAAATGACAAAGCCCAGAGGCTGCAGGACGATAAAGGGCAGATTCTGGGCCGCCACAATGCCATTCAGGGAGAGGGAACCACTCAGCAGCACTACCCCGAGCAGCGCCAGACCCATGGGCAACTCGTAGCTGACCAGTTGTGCCACTGCCCGCACCGCACCCAGCAGAGAAAATTTGTTTCCCGAAGCCCAGCCGCCCAGAAAGACCCCGTAGGCATTCAGGGAACTCATGGCAAGAATGAACAGGAGGCCGATATTCCAGTTGCCCGCCCAGGAAAAATGCTGATCCAGGGGCACCACGGCAAAACTGGCCAGAGCACTGAAAGCCACCAGCACCGGCGCGGCCCGGTACAGCACCGGATCCGCAAAGTCCGGGACAAAATTTTCCTTGCTCATCAGTTTGAGGGCATCGGCCAGGGCTTGACCAACGCCCAGCGGCCCAAGGCGGTTGGGACCCAGACGATTCTGCAGAAAAGCCAGCACCCGGCGTTCGGCAAACACCAGAAAACCGGCCACTCCCAGCAATATCATGGTAGTCAGCAACATACCCAGGGCCATGAGAAAAAGCCTCATGATCCTTGCTCCCAGGTCACCTCGACCGGATCACCGGGATATAATCCCAGCTCGGCGAAGCCTTCCTGATCGATGGCAATAACTCCCTGGACCATATCCTCACAGGGGATGACCGGCAAATGCAGTTGCCCGCAGGGGCCCTGCAAGGTGGCCCATTCGGCCTGAACGTCCGGATGCACCCGCAAACCCCGGAGAGGCGCCAAAGATTGCAGGTCTTCCGCCGTATCCGCCAGGGTCTCGCCACCGTACCAGCGAAATATATCCAGCTCCCACTGCCCGGATTCCACAGTCGGGTTAGTCGGCAGCGCCGCAATTGCAAAGCGGGCACGCAGGGTATCTGGCAGCAGTACGCCCGGACTTTCCGGGTCCGGCGCTGCGGGACAGAGAAAATGCAGATAAAAATCGAGGCGCTGCTGCCAGGCTTCGTGAACCTGCAAAAGCTCGGCCAAACGGCCCAACCAGAACAGCGGCGGCGGTGGTCCCAGGGGATGCTTCATTCCTCCGGCGGCCTCGGGAAAAGCACTCCCATGCACTGCCGAGTGCAATACCTGGGCTTCCCGTCGGTATACCGGAGCAAACGCCTGAATCCGCCCTTCATAATTCACAAACGACCCGGCGCGCTCCGGGAAAACCGCAACGGGTAACAGTGCCTCTGCCGCCCGGGCAGTTTGCGAGTCCACCATATCCAGCAAAGCCAGGCCATCCAAACCGGGAGAGAGGGTGCGCCAGGTACCCGCACCCCAATCCTCGCCCAGAGGATCCGCCCCCAGGCAAAGCAGGTGATTGATTTCACGCTGCCGCAAGGCCTGCTGCAGGCGCTCGGTATGGCCATCCGCCGCAAAATAGGCGGCTCCAAACAGGTTAGGACGATTGACAAAAGCTCCGGCGCGAGCATTGGCGGGCAGCTTTTCCAGGGTTTTGCGCAGGGCATACAAGCCTGCTGGCCCCAAAGTCTCAGCCGTTGCCAGCAATACCGGCAGACGCCCTCCCTGCAAGCAGGGATCATCGGCCAACCGGGAGACCACATCGGGCAGGGCGCTGGGCCGCAGGGGTCGATAATCGCCTTTCCGGGCCAGACTGGTCCGGCTGCTGGCCAGTACCGTCAAGCGCGCGCCCTGCCCCAAGGCCTGGCGCACAGCAAATCCGGCCATGGGCGCAATACTGTCGAGATCACCGATAACCACAATACGATCCGCTGCCGCGACCTCCTGCAAGCTGGGTGCCTGGGGGAGGGCCAAACATTGTTGTGCCAGAGCTTCCGCCCAGGAACTGGTCACTGCGGCAAAAGGCGCATGTAAACAATCAGCCAGGGCAAAAAGCCCGAGATTACTTTGCAGATCTTCCCGAGGGGAGCCGAGAAATCCACTGCGCCCCTCCTCCAGACGACTGGCCAATTGCCGCAACACCGCTTCCTGGCGACTGGTTTCGCCTTTCAGACGGGGCTGCAAGGGTCGAGAATGGGCGGTCACATAAGGAAATGCATAGCGGCCCCGGTCACAGAGAAAATGGCCGTTGATTTCAGGGTTCTGGCGATTGCGAATACGCCGCAGGGTGCCCAGTCGCGCTCCCGGAGTGGTGTTGCAACCCACCGCGCAGTGGGGGCAGACCGAAGGTCCCTGCTGCAGGTCCCACACCCTGACATAGTCGTGGCGAAAGACTTTGTCGGTAAACACGCCGGTTGGACAGACTTCCACCAGATTTCCGCTGAACGGACTTTCCAACGGGCCATCCTCCAGACGTCCGAAGCTGACCCGGTTACGCGAACCAAACACCCCGAAATCCTCTCCCAGCGCCGCATCCTGATAAAAACGTACGCAGCGATAACAGGTAATGCAGCGATTCATTTCCTGATAGACCAGAGGGCCGAGATCCTGGTTGCGATAGGTGCGCTTCGGGCCACTATAGTGGCGGACACTATGTCCGGTTTGCACGGTCATGTCCTGCAAATGACATTGCCCACCCTCATCACAGACCGGACAGTCGAGAGGATGATTGGTCATGAGCAGCTCGATGATCTCCCGATGTTCCGTATGCACATCGTTTTCCAGAGTCACCAGTTGCAGATCATCACTGGCAGGCAGCAGGCAGGCCATGGTGATGCGGGGGGGATGCTTGCTGTCATGGGGATACATTTTTACCGCACATTGGCGGCAGGCACCCAGACTGCCGAGCGCCGGGTGAAAGCAGAAATAAGGGATCTGCCGATCCTGACCTGCGGCAATGGCGGCTTCCAGCACATTTTGTCCGGGAATGAAGGGAATCTCCTGACCATCCAGAAAAAAAACATGCTTCATGACTGGTGCTCCCGATACGGACAATGGCCGAGGCGCACATGGGCCTGAAAATCATCAGCAAAGGCATGCAGCCCCGAAAGCACCGGCATCAGGGCTCCGGGAGCCAGCGCGCAAAAGCTATTGGGCGCAATTTGCCCACCCAGATGGTGCAGGGTGTCAATATCTTCCGTGCTGCCTTCTCCCGCCTCAATGCGCTCCAGTAACCAGCGCAGATAAGGCAGCCCCTCCCGACAGGGCGTGCAAAAGCCGCAGGACTCCCGGGCAAAAAATCGGGTGGTCGCGACCAGAAAATCGACAGGACATTGCTGGTCGTCCAGCAGAATGAAGCCTCCTGTACCCAGTCTGGAGCCCACCTTGGCCACCGCATCAAAGTGCATGGGCGTATCAAAATGCTCGGGCATCAGAAAGGGTGTGGAGGAACCACCGGGCAGCACCGCGCGCAAGCTGCGTCCTTGCTGCAATCCTCCGGCATGCTCAAACAATATCTCCCGGGCGGTCGTGCCCATGGGCAATTCAAAGACCCCCGGGCGTTGGGCAGGCCCGCAGACACTGTATAGCTTGCTCCCGACGCCGCCGTTCACACCCAGACTGCGAAACCAGTCGGCGCCATGGGCCAGGATGCCCGGTAAATGCGCGATACTTTCAGCGTTATTCACTGTCGTCGGCTGCTGCCAGAGCCCTTGCTGACTGATATGAGGCGGTTTTTTGCGGGGATTGGCCCTTTTGCCCTCAATGGCATTGAGAATAGCCGAGTCTTCGCCGCAAATATAGCGACCCAGAGAAATATGAATATCCAGGCGCAGATCACCGTCGGGCAAGCGCAGCAAACCGGCTGCACGGGCCTGATGCAGTGCTTTTTCCAGAACCCTTGCACCGGCTGCATATTCCCCCCGCACAAAAATGACCGCATAGCCCACACCCAGAGCATGAGCGGCAATCAGCATGCCCTCGATAATGTGGTGAGGAGCCCCGAACAGCAGCGCCCGATCCTTGATACTTCCCGGCTCGGTTTCGTCCAGATTACAGACCAGATAGCGGGGTTGCGGTGCGTCAGCACCGCGCAGACGCCATTTCAGTCCGGTGGGAAAGCCAGCACCGCCACAACCGCGCAGTCCGGATTTTTCCACCTCGGCGATGATGTCAGCAGGCTCCATCTGCAACGCCCGGGCCAGTCCGGCGTAGCCGCCAGCTTGACGGTAAACCTGCAAATCAGCAGGATCCGGATCCGCAAAGTGCCGACTCAGGATGGCTTCCATACATCCGCCTCCAGTTGCGCCAAAAGCCGGGTCAGTGCCTGCTTATCCATCGGTCCGAGTGCCTCATCATCAACCATCAAGGCCGGCGCCCGATCACACATGCCAATACACACATGGGGAATCACCGTCAGCTTGCCACTCCGGCTCACTTCCCCGAATTCGACGCCACAGTGCTGGCGTGCCTGGGTAAGGATGTCCTGAGCACCGGCCATATGGCAGGCGATACTGTCGCATACCCGCATGACATGGGTGCCCACCGGTTCGCGCAGTACCAGACTGTAAAAAGTGCAGAGCTCCTCGACCTTTACCGGACTTAATCCGGTCATTGTAGCCGCCAGCTGCAAGGCTTCGTCATCAATGTAGCCCCGCGCCTTCTGCAGAGCCTGCAGGACTTCACTGATGGCCGCCTCCGGCACTGGCGACTCCGCCACCATGGCCCGGAGCCTGGCGAGAAGTGCCTCATCGTGCAAATCAGCGGTCGAGATCGGCGAGGACATAGTCGATGGATCCAATGGTGGCAATAAAATCCGGCAGAGCGGTATCACGTCCCAGCTCGGTGATGAGCTGGACATGGGGAAACGAGGGCGTGCGCACCCGTAGCCGGTAAGGGTGGGCGCTGCCATCGGCGACCAAGTAATAGGCCAGCATGCCCCGCGCCGACTCCGTGATACTCAATACCTGCCCGGCGGGCGGGCCAATTTCTCCGGCCATCTGTTCAAAATGGTGGATGAGTGTTTCGATATCCCGCAAGGTATGGTCTTTGGGGGGTAAGGCGTAGCGGGCATCAGCGGCTAGGGTCGGGCCCTCGGGCATATCCTCGGCAAGTTGCCGTAACATGCGGATACTTTGATGAATCTCATCAATATGCAATTGCGTCCGTGCCAGAGCATCGCCGTCCGTAGACGTGGGCACCTCAAAATCAAGGCGCTCGTAAAGTCCATAGGGTGCGGCTTTGCGCATATCCCAGGCTTTACCCGTGCTGCGCAAGACAATCCCCGAGGCGCCCCACTTTTCAGCCTGTGCAGCGGACAGTACCCCGATACCCCGGGTCCGGGCGCGGAAAATCGGATTGCCGACGGTGAGCGTCTCAGTATCACGCAGTCCCGACTCGACTTTCTGCAGTACTTGCAGCAGATCCTCCCGCCAATCCTCGGGCAAGTCAGCAGCTACCCCGCCAATCCGGAAAAACTGCGGATGCAGGCGCCCACCGGTATATTTTTCAATCAGGTCCAGGAGCAGAGCCCGGTCCCGAAACGCATAAAATGCCGGACCCATGGTGCCGAGATCATTACCATAACTACCCAGCCAGACCAGATGCGAAGAAATCCGGCAGATTTCCGCGAGCAGGGTGCGGATGCCTTCGGCGCGGGCGGGCAACTTGAGATCCGCCAGCATTTCCACACCGCGCACATAAGGAAACTCCCCCAACACCCCCCCCAGATAATCGACACGATCGGTATAGGGAATGAAATTATGGAAAGTATGACCTTCGGCAATTTTTTCCACACCCCGGTGGTGATAACCAATTTCCGGATCCACGCTGGCAATTTTTTCTCCCGAAATTTTCAGGACAAAGCGCAAAATGCCGTGGGTTCCAGGATGATGCGGTCCTACATTCAACACCGTGTATCCCGCTTCCGGAGCAACCACTTCTGCGCTGTAAGCCTTGAGGGCATCCTGAAGATCCGCCTTGCTCAAACGGTAGGCAGGACGCTCCGTGGCGCGAATGGCTTCCGCCTTGCGCAGCGGGTGTCCTTCCCAGAGAGGCGGCAGCAAAATCCGTCGCAAGTCCGGGTGACCGCTGAATTGCAAGCCGAAAAGGTCGTAGACCTCGCGTTCATACCAGTTGGCATTCACATAAATACCGGTAATGGAAGGCACTGGGACTGCTGCATCGGCATGAGCCACCCGCAGGCGCAGCACGCCACAGGCTTCCAGACCGTGAAGATGATAGGTCAAGGTATAGTGGGCAGAGGCTGCTGACGCATTTGCCGGTCCCTCATCCACAGCCGTCAGATCCAGCAACATGGGAAAGCGCGGCTGCATCTCTTCATGGAGAAACTGCAAGGCGGGCAATAACTGCTCCTCGGGCAGCTGGAAATCCGGCCAGCCGTCCCGCCCTTCCGTAAGCGGACTGGCCGCAAAACGCTTCTGCAAAACCTCAGCCAGCAGCATGATTCAATTCCCGCTGTAATATCCGGGGCGGATGCCGGCGGATTTTCTGCTGCAACAGCAAGAGTCCGTCCATCAAGGCTTCGGGCCGGGGCGGGCAACCGGGCACATACACATCCACCGGCAAAAGCCGGTCAATGCCCTGAACGACGCTGTACACATCGTACATTCCCCCGGAATTAGAACAGGACCCCATGGAAATCACCCATTTTGGCTCCAGCATTTGTTCATAAATTTCCAGAATCATGGGCGCCATTTTCACGAAAATCGTCCCCGAGGTGATGAGCACATCCGACTGCCGGGGTGAGCCGCGCAGCACCTCTGCGCCAAATCGCGACAAATCGTGGCGGGGAGTGACCGCAGCTACCATTTCGATGAAACAGCAGGAAGTACCAAAATTCAATGGCCAGAGCGAGCCAGCCCGACTCCAGGCCAACATTTCCTCAAATTTTCCTACCAGCAGGGACAAGGGCCCCGGACCTAGTGCCATTGCAAGCCTCCCATGCGCCACTCGTAAAATAAACCCAGGCCCAAAATCAGCATAAATGCCAGACCAGCAATGACCGGTCCCCACCCCAGGCTATGAAAAGCCACCGCCCAGGCAAAGAGAAAAGCGGCTTCCAGCTCAAAAACCAGAAAAGAAACCGCCAACAGGTAAAAGGCTACGGGCGTTGCCGGATGGGTCGTGGTATTGGCGCCAAGGCCACTTTCAAAGGGTACATTTTTGTAGCGATTCGGGTGACTGCCACCCAGCAAACCTGAAATCCAGAGTATGCCCATCAATACCAGTAAAACGGCGGCAGCAAAAATACCGACAATCAGGGCGGGGCTGGGAGTCATAACGGTTTCCCACCACGTGCGATTTTTGTCTGTGAATACAAAAAGCCCCCTTTTCAGCATGCAGGCATGCCCTGAGCATACGCAGCGTCATCCTTGGACTACGCTATATAGTATAGACCATGAATTGTCGTGCATCGGAGGAGCGCTACGGATGAATATCTGGGAAGATCCCGCCGTCCAGTCGGGCATACTGGACTATCTCGAGCAAAAACAACTGTTGGCGAGCTTCACCAGCATGGGCGGGGTGGCGATCCGGGAGGGCGCACAATGTCATTGCAGTCTCCCTGAACATGTTGATAAGCAAGTGATAGTGCTCTGTCAGTTCGATTTTGATGAACTGGTCCCCTTCGGGGCGGCGGGAGATCAGCGCCTCCGCCAACAGGGGCAGGTGCATGTGCGCCTGGATGAGGCTGGCAAGGTGGTCGATGCCTGGTTGTGCCGTCCCGGATCCTGCTGACTAGCCTCTCGTGCGCAGCATTGGCGCTGGCAAAGTCTGCGCGTAACGCAGGGCAATGACAGCAAAACTGGCGCAGCCCAGAATGGTGATCCCCAGAGCCAGGGCACTATGCACGGTCATGCTGCCAATGACGATGGCAGCAAGTGACGCGGCCGTAAATTGCATGGCGCCCAGCAGTGCAGAAGCGCTTCCGGCATGGCGACCCTGCTCGGCCATCGCCAGGGCGGTCGCATTGGGGCCGACCAGACCGATGCTGGCCACATACACAAATAACGGCAAGAGGATGGCGAACATCCCGATCCCGGGAGTCAAGGCACTGATCAGCAACAGCAAAGCTGCCAGAGATTGCACCCAAACTATGGTCTGCAGAATACTCTCGGCATTGTGGCGACGATGCAGGAGACGATTGAGCTGCGCCATCAGCACCAGACCCAGGGCATTGGCACCAAATATCCAGCCAAAACTGCTCGCGGGAACCCGGTAAAGATCAATAAAAACGAAAGGTGATCCGGCGATATAGGCAAACATGCCGGCGTAGCACAGGGCATACACCACAGAAAACGCCATGAAACGCTTGTCCTGCAGCAGCGTCCGATAACGCCGCAAGACCTGGACGATGGCCAGAGAATGCTCCGCCGTTGGTTCATGACTCTCCGCCAGCCCCAGATAAACCAACAGTAAAATCCCTATCCCGAACAGGGTCAACAACCAGAAAATACTCTGCCAGCCCCACCATACCAGCAGATAACCGCCCACCAGCGGCGCAATGATGGGGGCCAAACCCATCACCAGGATCATCGCGGCAAAAATGTGCGGTGCTTCTTGGGGAGGAAACCGGTCCCGCACTACCGCCCGGGAAATCACGATTCCAGCACAGGCACCCAGCCCCTGAACAAAGCGCAGCACAATCAGCGTTCCGATGGATGGAGCGAGGGCACAACCCGCCGAAGTCAACACATATAGCGTAAGTCCCAGCAGCAAGGGGCCGCGCCGCCCAAAACGATCCGAGAGAGTACCAAAAAATAACTGTCCCAGAGAAAGTCCCACAAAAAAACTGGCCAGGGTTAGCTGGACCGCCAGATGCGAAGCGCTAAAAAAGCGGGACAGCGTGGGCAAACTGGGAAGATACATATCAATGGACATGGGACCAAAGGCACTCAGCATACCCAGAATGAATATCAACCGCTTTTTATGCTGCAATGTTCTTCCTTTCCCTTTTCACGTCCTATCCCAAAAAAGAAGGCACGGAAAATCCGTGCCTGTGACCGGCAACGCAATCAAAACTAAAAGCGATAGCGCGCAGTGTGCAGAGCTACTTTTTTACCGGGCAGGTCCTGATACCCAGCAAGGTATATAAACCGCAAAAGCCGGTGATTCCGGTAATCAGCGGTATCAAGCCCAGCAAAGCCCACCACTTGCTGGCTCCCGGTAAAAATACCGCCAGTACCACAATGATCACCAGTCCCAATATCACCCGAATCAGACGATCCCACTTTCCTTCATTGACAGGCATTTTCAACTCCCTCGCAGGCGGTGCCTGCATATACTTATTGGAACCAAAGTGTAATCTGTCACGACTTCTGCAATTTAGAAATGATCCACCTGCACCAAAGACTGCATATCGATCCGGTTTCGTGGCCAGGCATTTTCGGTACCCTTGCCCACGGCAATCATGTAAGCAATGGCGTAATTTTCGGGCAGATGAATCAGCTTGGCTACCGCCTCAAAATCAAAGCCATCCATGGGACAGGAATCATATCCCAGATCCTGGGCCAGCAGCATCAGGGTCATCCCGAAAATGCCCATGCTGCGCATGGCTTCGTCACGCGCAATCTGCGGCTTTCCACGATAATATTCATCCAGCTTGGGTAGCAAAAAATCCTGTACTGGCTGCGGGGAAGTTGCCCAGTAACGCTGCGGTTCTTCCTGCCAGGCCTGAAGATCTGCACATAATACAAAAAGCGCTGAAGCATCAGTCACCTGGGCTTGGCCCCAGGCTTGTTCACGAATCGCCGCACGTAATTGCGGATCCTGCACATCGACTACTCGCCAGTGCTGTATATTGTAGGCACTCGGGGCCAGTGCGGCATGTTCAAGCAGGGTTCTTTTTGTCTCAGCAGACATCTGGTGATTCGGATCAAAAGATTTGGCCGCCCGCCGTTGCTGGACTGCAGTAATGACATCCATATACTCACCTCGTTTATCTATATCATTGGGTAAGAGCAATTTAGGACCGACCGGTTGGTATTGTCAATAACCGTTTTGCCAAGGAGCGTATAAACAAGCATGGCTGAGCACACAGAGGTTTTCATTATCGGTGCCGGCGCTGCCGGTTTGATGTGCGCCATTACCGCAGGACAGCGGAGCCGTAGGGTCATACTCGTCGATCATGCCAACCGGATCGGCAAAAAAATTCTGATGTCCGGCGGCGGACATTGCAATTTCACCAATACCGCCGTGAGCGCGCAGCACTATCTCAGTGCCAACCGGCATTTTGTGAAATCGGCACTGGCACGTTATACCCCGGAACACTTCATTGCCCTGGTGCAAAAACATCAAATTGCCTATCACGAAAAAGAGGCTGGCCAACTATTTTGTGACCAATCTTCCAAGCAAGTTGTAGCCATGCTCGAACAGGAGTGCGTTGCAACCGGGCATGTGAAGATCCGTACCCAGTGCAGCCTGTTATCCTGCCGGAAAGAAGACGGTATTTTTCATATGGAAACCAGCCAGGGAGCGTTCACTGCAGAATCCCTGGTCATCGCCACCGGTGGCCTCTCCATTCCCAGTCTGGGGGCTACCGGCTTGGGTTACCAATTGGGCCGCCAGTTTGGGCATAATATCCAGACAACACGACCAGGACTTGTACCCCTGACCTTTACAGGCCGCCCTCTGGAACAATGGAGCGGCCTTGCCGGCGTATCCCTGGCGACAGTGGAAACCCGTTTTCAAAAGCAGCGTTTTCGCGCGGGCCTGCTCTTTACCCATCGCGGCCTCAGTGGTCCGGCAATTTTGCAGATTTCCTCTTTCTGGCAGGAAGGGAACGCCTTGGACATTCAATTGCTTCCAGAAACAGATCTCAGCGCCCACTTACTGCGGCAAAAAAAACTGCAGCCGCAATTATCCCTGAAAAATGCCTTATCGGAACTGCTGCCCAAAAGCCTCGCCCAACATCTGTCTGAACAATATCCCCTGCAGCAAATTCTGGGCAATTATCCAGATGCCGAACTGGTATCCCTGGCTCCGCAGTTGCAGAACTGGTCTGTGCTACCCAGTGGCAGCGAAGGATATCGCAAGGCAGAAGTCACCCTGGGCGGGATAGATACCTCCCAACTCTCCTCCAGTTCTATGGAATCCCAACTGGTATCCGGCCTCTATTTCATCGGTGAAGTCGTCGATGTGACGGGTTGGCTGGGTGGGTACAATTTTCAGTGGGCCTGGGCCTCGGGTCATGCCGCAGGCATGCAGGTCTGAGCCTGTTCAGCACAAAAAGTAGTAGCCCCGCTTCCATCAGGAAGCGGGGCTGGATATAGGTGTCTGGCGGTGACCGACTTTCGCGGAGGGAGGCCCTCAACTATCATAGGCGCTGCAGTGTTTCACGGTCCTGTTCGGGATGGGAAGG
>NZ_JBYCKQ010000037.1:0-89243 GCF_057473465.1 Acidithiobacillus sp. TH-A117 | reverse complement strand
GACAGCATGAAATAGACACCCTGGAGAGCATTCCTAAGTTCCTGTATTTTATGGTGCTGGCGACCGGAATCGAACCGATGACCCACTGATTACAAATCAGTAGCTCTACCGACTGAGCTACGCCAGCTTGGGACCTGCAAAAAGTTATCCTAATAATTATATCGCGATGCGGCATCTAGTGGCAACGCACTGAATATAGCGTTTGAGAAGTTTCTCACGCATTCTCTTCGGTTCGCGATTGCAGATCCGGAGGTGCCTCGTGGTGACGGTGCAGGCCAATCCATAGCAAAGCACCCGGCAGGCTGGTCAGTATCATATTAAAGCCCAGCAGCAGGGACAAGGCTAGGGCCTGATCGTGGCCCATGTGCAAATATCCCAGATAAAACACCATCAAACCTTCGCGCAGCCCCCAACCGGCAAAGGAAATAGGCAGGGCCAGAAACAGACTGATCACTGGCCAGACCACCCAGAGTGCGACCGCATCCGGTGCTTCACCCAAGGCATGGGCCATGATCCAGAACGTCAGAATGGATATACACTGAATCACGAATGACAAAAAAATGGTGGCACCCAAAGCCAGGCGATGGCGCAGCAAGGCTCCCATTCCCAGGCGAATATCGTGTAGTTTACTTCCCAGCTTACCGGATATTTTTTCGAGAAAATTAAGAAACGGGCTTAAAATAAGAATGACAATCAGCACGTAAGCCAGCAGCAAAATGCCAATGGTCCAACCCATCTGGGGGAGCAATCCCACCCGCGAGCCGCCGGCCACATAAGCCAGCGCGGCAATCACAATCAACGCGCCCATGCCCATGAAGCGATCCCCGAACACCGCCGCCAGCGCCAGTGGCATTGACCCGGCCTGATGGCGGGTGTACCAGGCGCGAATCACATCCCCAGAAACAGCGCCTGGTAATACCTGATTAAAATAAGCGCCTACCCAGTTAAGGCGCAGTAACCAGAGCATCGGCGCAGTGCGTTCCATCGCCTGCAAAATAATGCGCCAGCGAATAACCGATACTGACAAATTCAAGGCATAGGAAGCCATGGCCGCCACAAACCACCATGGACGTATTTCGGCAAAACGCTGGCTGAGGGCCTGCCAGTTGGTCTGGTGCAAAAGCCAGAACAGGACGCCTACAGTAAAAACAATTTGCAGCAGCAGTTGCCAACGGGTGTGGAGTTTTTTTCGGGACATGCCTGTCTTTAAAATATGATCTCAGCGGCGGACTCTATGCGAGACCGGCAAGCGCTGCAAGTTCTCGAAGAAACAATGCCACCTTGTCGAGACTCTCCTGATATTCCGCATCCACCCGGGAATCAGCCACAATCCCCCCACCCGCCCAGAAACACAGCTCGCCCTGGCTCATTGTTATGGTACGAATAGCAATATTCATATCCATTTTCCCCGTTCGGTCGATATAACCGATGCTCCCGCAATAAAGACCACGCGTAGCCGGCTCCAGTTCAGCGATGATTTCCATGGCCCGGCGTTTCGGTGCCCCGGTAATGGAACCGCCCGGAAAACAGGCCGCCAATGCCTGCAACGGATCCAGACTCATACGCAATTGCGCTTCGACGACACTCACCAGATGATGCACCTGCGCATTGGATTCCAGGCCACAGAGCTGGGACACCCGAACAGAACCGATTTCTGCCACCTTTCCCAGATCGTTGCGCAACAAATCCACAATCATCACATTTTCCGCACGGTCCTTGGCGCTGTCCAACAGTTCGGCAGCAAATTGCGCATCCTGCAAAGCATCCGTCGCACGGGGACGCGTGCCTTTGATGGGACGCACCTGCATGTGCCCATGCTCTACCTGCAGCAAACGCTCCGGTGAAAAACTCAGGACGGATCCCCAGGGAAAGTGCAGATAAGCGGAAAATGCGGCGGGATTCATGGCGCGTAAATGCTGATACAAATACCAGGATGAACCGCTATAAGCTGCTGTAAATGGCTGCGCCAAGTTAATCTGATAACAATCTCCCGCCTGAATATAGGCTTCTACCCGCTGAAAGGCAGCCCTATATTGCGCCGCAGACCACTGTGCCTGCACTGGCCCCTGCACCCGAAAATCCGGTATAGACGCGGCTTCTTCGGCCGCTGACAAACGCGACTCCCATTGGATGCGTACACCGGGCATTTGCGCTGCTGGAGCCAGCACCCAGGCACGTTGCAACAGATGATCGACAATTAAGGCACTGTCATAAACGCCAAAGGCCGCTTCCGGCCAAATTGTCTCTTCCGGAATTTCCAGCCCCCACTCTGACAGGGCAAAATCATAACCCAGATAACCCAGCACGCCACCGGCAAAGGGCAGATCCGGGCAGGGGTGTTCTGCGTCCACCGCCAGCGCTTCGAGTGCCTCGCGCAGCACTTCCCATAAAGAAACGGACGCGGCTTGCGCCTCGCCCTTTCCTTCAGCTACCCAGACTTGACCACGATGCTGCCAAATTCGCCGACGGGGCTCCGTCACCAGAATACTGTAACGCCCCTGCCCCGGTGTCTGGATACTGCTGTCGAGCCACTGCGACCAGGAAGTTTCCGCCAGGCCCGCAAAAACGGCCGCAAGATCATCTGGATACGCCACATCCACACATAGCGGAGGAGAGATTGTCATCAGTTTACCCATGATCCTGAGCCATTATCACGTCGTAGCATAGGGGATGCTGAGCACTTTGCCCAAGTCCTCCAGTGTCCATAAGCAATGATCAGACGATGATCTCTCTTGACCGCCGACCGATCGGTCGGTATTGTCTGGTGTCTGCTCAGGAACAGGAATCGGTCATGCGCACCAAATATTCTGCCTCGTCTTTGCTTGTTGCCACCTGTCTATTGAGCAGCAGCCCTGCCTGGGCGGAGAATCTGATTGACGCCTACCAACAGGCTTACCATACCGACCCGGTTCTGGCTCAGGCCCGCGCCGAACTCAGCGCACAAATGCAGGATAAACCCCTCGCTCGTGCGGCCCTCTTACCCCATGTCGGCGTCGGCGCATCGGTTGGCTTCAACACCGCCGACATCACCGGTTTTGGCGATATATCCATTAACCGCGCCTATCTTTCAGACAGTTACAGCGTCAATATCACCCAGTCGGTATTCAACGGTCAGGCCTGGACCGCCCTGAAGCAGGCGGACAGCCGCATCCAGGCCAGTGCCGCCGCGCTGACTTACACCGAACAGCAACTCGCTCTGCAGGTAGCCAAAGCCTATTTCGGCGTACTGGAGGCGCAGGCCCAGGAACAGGTGGCAAAAAAACAGAAGTCCCTGCTGGAAAGCATCTATAAACAAACCGAAGCCACTCTAAAAATCGGCACGGGTGACATCATTGCCGTGCGCGAGGCCAAGGCCCGGGTAGATGCCGCCGAGGCCGACGTCATCAAGGCCGGCAACGGTGTCGCTGTGGCGAAAAAACAATTGCAAAGGCTGACCCACTCCCCGGTCGAAGCACTGGAACCCCTCGGCCATTATCAGGCACTGGGTCCGCAACCCGATGACATGCAGAGCTGGGTGCAAAGTGCCATTCAGGATCAGCCCCTGATGCATCAGGCGCAGGCCCAGCTGCATACCGCCCAGCAACAGGTGCAATATCAACAGCGGGCACGTTGGCCAGTGGTCAACCTGCAAGGAGCCGCCCAACACGAACTGGGTAATCCCTTTCCAGGCTTAGTCATCAATCAGGCGGGAGTGAGCTTGAACCTTTCCGTTCCCCTGTATGAAGGCGGGGGCATTTCCTCATCCGTACAAAAAGCCCAGGCGCAAACCGTGGCCAGCGTCGATCATGTGGCCAATGTTCGTGATGAAGTGACCCTGAACACCCAAACCGCTTTTCTCAACCTGAAAAACAGCGTGGCCCAACTCAAGGCAGCCAGGGAAACCGCTGATTCTGCCAAAATATCCCTGGAAGGTACCCGCAAGGGCTATGAAGTCGGCACCCGTTCCATCATCGACCTGCTGCACACCGCCACAGACTATGTGCGCGCCGAACAGGATTACAACGTCGCCTTTTATAATCAGGTCATTGCCAGAGTCCAGCTCAAGGCTGCTTCCGGACAAATCAACATGGCGGACCTTGAAGCCATCAATGCCCTGTTGAAAAAAACCGCCTGATTTTCCCAGGCTGTTACCGGCGGGGTAGCGCCTGCCACTTCCATCAGCCCGACTGAAAGAGCAGACAGCAAACCCGCTTAAAACTTAGGCTCCCGTCAGCACCCCCATCACCGCCTGCTCGTCATAAACCTTGCTGTCGACTTTACAGTAGACCGCGCCTTCGTCCTTGAATATCGCCACCTCGGCAATACCTGGCAGCTCCAGCAAGCGCTTTTCCAGATTACTCTGGCGCACAGCGGCTTCGGTCAGGGTAAACACCCGGGTCGCCAGATAACGTGGGCGTTGCATGGTGAGGGCCACGATCAGCCAGAGGGCATAAATGATGGCTACCGCCCAGAAAATATCGCTGTAATTGCGTGCTCCGGGAATATAGAGCAGACCGCCCAGCAATCCCCCACAAAAAGCTCCGAGAAACTCGGACGTAGTGTACACCCCTGTGGCGGTTCCCTTGGCACCGGGATGGCAGAACTTCGCCACCAGGGAGGGCAGACTGGCTTCCAACACATTGAAGCCCATAAAAAACAGGAAAAGTGCCAAGGCAATCAACCAGATATTATGGGCCGACAGCGCCATGAGAATGACCGAAACCAGCAAGATCGCAATGGCGATGATAAAGACTTCCTTGAGTTTCCGCTTGGCCTCACCAACGATGATCATGGGCAACATGGCCACAAATGAAAGCAACATGACGGGCAGGTAGAGCATCCATTGGTCACTCAGACTCAATAATGGATGCCGGGGATCAATCAGTACCAGGGGCAGGACCACGAATATGGCGGTCAATCCGGTGTGCAGGGAAAAAATCCCGAAATCCAGACGCAACAAACTGGGGTCACGCAATACGTCCCCAAGCATGGCCGGGCTCATTTCTGCATCGCGATGAAAACGGGTAGGAACGGCGGGAATGACTAGATAGAGTACGCCGATAGCAGCGAGAGACAGTACCGCCGTCAGCCAGAATATGCCACTGACTCCAATCCAGTGGGCCAGAGGGGCAGAAAGAATCAGGGAGATACTGAAACTGATGCCAATGGTAATCCCGATGATGGCCATCGCCTTGGTCCAGCGTTCCTCCCGCACCAGATCAGCCGTCAGGGCGATAATGGCTGCTGCCACCGCACCCGCTCCCTGGACAATACGACCAATCAGCAACCATTCGATGCTGGTCGCCGTTGCGGCAATGGCACTGCCAATGGCAAAAATCAGCAAGCCTACGGCAATGACCGGCTTGCGTCCCCACTTGTCAGAAAGCTTGCCAAAGGGAATCTGAAAAAATGCCTGGGTCAGACCATAGGCACCCAGCGCAATACCAATCAGAACCGGATGATCCATAGCCCCGCTGAGCCCGTGGGCATAGACGGAAAACACCGGCAGCACCAGAAACAGACCCAGCAGACGCAGGCCAAATATACCGGCCAGGGAAAATACGGCACGACGCTCCTTTTGATTCAATGCGGCTTCAGGATTTTTCATCTTCACTCCTTGTTTACGGTTTTCCGGACGCATCGTCCGTATGTAATTTTTCCTGCACAACATAATGATTTTCAGGAATATCCAACCCTTTTTTGAAGAGTGGATAGGTATAAATACTCTGCTCCAGAAAGACCCGACGGAGCGCGAAAGCGGTCAGCGCTGTGACCATAGCGGGCAATAAAATATGGTAATTATTGGTGAGCTCCACCACCATCACCGGGGCACTGATCAAGGCCCCGGTAGTGGCCCCCACCATCCCCGCCATGCCACACATGGCAAAAAGCGGCACACTACCATGCCAGCCCAGCAGAGCGTCCGCCAGATATCCTGCGCCAGCGCCAATGGCTGCACCGATAAACAGTGAAGGAGAAAATATTCCTCCCGAACCTCCGGTGCCAATGGTCAGACTGGTGGCGACCCCTTTCATCAGCAGCAACAGAATCAAAAAACCAAGTAGATGCAATTGCCCGGTCAATATCTCCGATATGGCAAAATAACTGCCTCCAATCAGATAATAATGGCCGGTAAATACAAATAATCCATAAAGCATCATACCTACCAGCAACATGCCACTCATGTGCCGTAAATAGGGATTGGGAAGATATTGTTTGCTGATTTGCCCGGTCCAGGTCAGCATCTGAATAAACAGAAAGCTCATTATTCCGGTCAGAATACCCAGAAGCGCAAATATCGGTAGAGTAAGACTGCCGGAAAGCGCTTTGGTAGGCACATAAGCCAAGAGATGAAAATTACCCAATCCCGTTTCCGTAATCCAGGTGGCAGAAACCGTGGCCACCAGAGTGGACAACACCGTCCACGGCCGCCAATCAGGGACAATTACCTCCATGGCGAAAAACCAGCCGCCCAGGGGAGCATTGAATACCGCCGCAATACCCGCACCAACCCCGCAACCTACCAGATGAATGCGGCGTTTGTCCGACATGGGTAACAGGTGACCCATGAAGGCACCAATGGCCGCACCAAACTGCATCGCAGGCCCTTCCCGCCCGGCCGAGCCGCCTGATCCCAGGGTCAGGGCCGTAGCTATCGGACGCAACAGCGCCACAATGGGCCGCATTCGCCCCCCGTCCGTATGAACGGCATCCATCACCTGACTGACTCCAGCGCCCTCCACCTCTGCAGCCACCCTTTGCACCAGAATGGTCACCAGCAAGGCGCCTAATACGGGTACCAGAATCATCCAGGGCCCCCAGGCCGCAGGCACCGAGGGCAGATGCGCATTATAGTAAAAACTCCAGCGCCCCTGAAAAAAAAGATTGTGCAGCAAGGCAATCAAATAGTGAAAAAGCAGGGCGCCCGCGCCAGTGAAAAGCCCGACAAAAATCCCCAGAATGATGAGCCCGGGCCCCTCCTCGGCAGGTGACAACTCCCGGTGCAAGGCGTGTCGCAGAGCTGCCAAGGACCACTTCATTGGCAAACCTGCAACCACCCGGCGCTATTCATAGCGGGCTCCGCTCCGGACGCAATAGTACCTGGGGCAAAGAGGCATAACTGAGAATATCCTCGACGGTGACTACCGCCACCACATCCTCATGATGTTCCGGGGGATCCTGTTTGCAGAGCAGCGCGGTTTCGCAGGCGCAGGCCCGCAGTCGCGCTACCAGATCGTAGAGCTGACTGTCTTCTCTCACCGCCACCCAGTCGGTACTGGCCAGATCCCGCAAGGGCACCGCGCGGATTTCCCGACGCAAAATTTCTGCCACCCGATGGGCTGGAATCACCGCCAACGGCATCGTCCCTTCAATGATGAGCACATGGGGGAGTTCCCGGCGATGCAGGAGAATCTTCTGCAAATCATCCAGGGTACGTTCACCACGCAGACGAACCATGGGGGTTTCGATGAGTTGGGCTGCCGGACGCATGAGATAAAGGTTACTGTGCCGGGCTTCAGGAATGAAGTGCCCGCGCCGGATCAGTTTACGGGTGTAAATACTCTCCCGGGTCACCAGTCTGCGCACCCCGAATGCCAGGCCGGACACCACGATCAGAGGGATGATGATGTGATAATCATTGGTCATCTCAAAAATCATGACCGCACCGGTCACTGCGGCCCCCGTAGAAGCACCCACCATCCCCGCCATGCCCAGGGCGGCACCCACCGCCATGCCCATTTGATACCCCGGGATCCAATGCGTGACCAACGCAGCAAAGGCACCCCCGAACACCGCGCCGACAAAGAGCGAAGGCGAAAACACCCCCCCCGAACCCCCTGAACCCAGGGTCACTGAAAAGGAAAACACCTTCAGGACCAGCAATAACAGCAGAAAACCAGGGTTCTGCAGCGTGCTTTCCAGCACATTCTGGACAGTGGCATATCCCACGCCTTCCACAAAATAATGACCGGTGAAGCGCTGGATCAGATACATGGTCAAGCCTACGGCGGCCATCCCAATAACAGCGCGTAGGTAAGCATTTTTAAGCCATTTTTCCAGCAGGTCCTCAGTCCAGTACAGGGAGTTGGTAAAAAGCAGACCCACCCCGCCCACCAGCAAGCCAAAAACAATATACGCCGCATAATCTGCAGCTGTTTCATGAGCGGTACTGGCAATAATACTGGCAGGAATCACAAATGAAGGATGATTCCCCAGAAACAGGCGCGACACAAAAGTGGCTGTTCCGGTGGCAATCATGACCGGTACCAGCGTGCGGGCACTGACTTCTACCAGCATCAGCTCTACGGCAAAGAGGATACCACCCACGGGGGTATTGAAGGTGGCGGCAATCCCGGCACCCGCACCCGCTGCAATCAGACCCAGACGCTGCCATTCAAGGAGCCGCAACCATTGGGAAAGACTCGATCCAAAGGCCGCGCCCATCTGTATGATAGGGCCTTCCCGACCTACGGACCCGCCACTGCCGATGGTAATGGAGGAAGCCAGCGCCTTGATGAGCACCACCGCTGGACGAATCACTCCGCGCTTGTAGTAAATGGCATCCATGACTTCCGGAACACCATGCCCCTTGGCTTCAGGAGCAAAAGTGCGCACCATCCAGACCACCATCAAACCGCCGATGATCGGCGCCAGAATAATCCCGGCACCCCAGACGCTGGCAGCGGAATGTTGCAGGGCATTAAAGGAAAAAGACCACTGACCGAAGAAAAAAAGGTTATGCATCAAACCGATGAGGCGACGAAAAGCCACCGCTCCCAGTCCGGCAATAATCCCGACAAAAAAAGCCAGCAACAAATGAAATAATGGATTGCGGCGCAGCTTGCCCTGCCAGCCGCCGACTTCTCTTTCAATGACATGGGACAAAGCTTCAGATGAATTTGGGTTAGTTTCGGGCATTACAAACTCTTGAAAATGATTTTGGCTTGACGGTACACCATCCTTGAATTTCAAACAAACCGATTTGCTTGAACCATCCGGAAACCATAGCCGAACCCGGCTCGTCTGAGCTATTCTGCCAATCAATGCCTAAACACGACGGAGTGTTCGCTCGCCCATGCAACGCTTTTTTTTTCTGGCTACCCTGATCCTGCTGGGCTGGCTGACCATTCGTCTCTCCCCTGTACTGACCCCGTTTTTGCTGGCCGCTATTCTCGCCTATCTGGGCAACCCGCTGGTCAGCTATTTACAGCGCCACCGCATCGGCCGCACCTGGGGCACCACACTGGTGTTTCTCATTGTTCTGCTGGTAGTTACGGGCACCATCATGGCCCTGCTGCCGGTGATCCGCCATCAATCCCTGCTTTTTGTCGACTATCTGCAAAAATATACCAGCCTGCTGCAAAGTCGCCTGATCCCCCAGCTTGCCGCAGAAACCGGTATTCAACTGGATAGCGGGACCATTTCCCATTACGCCACCAGCAATGCCCAGAAACTGGCTACCTGGCTCGGACATGGACTGCAAGTGGCGCTGAGCTCCGGATCAGGACTACTGACCGGTGCGTTAAGCATCATTCTGGTGCCGGTGCTCGGGTTTTATCTGTTACGGGACTGGCCGCGATTGCTGGCGCGTATTGATCAATGGATTCCGCAAAATCAAGCGGATCTGGTACGGCGCTTGAGCCGGGATGCCGATGCCATGCTCATGGCCTTTTTGCGCGGACAACTGCTGGTCATGTTGGCGCTGGGCTGCAGCTACGCCCTGGGGCTCAGCATTATCGGTCTCAAAACCGCCATTCTCATCGGCCTGATAGCGGGTATCCTGAGTTTTGTCCCCTATCTCGGCGTCATCAGCGGCGTGCTAATGGCGAGTTTGGCCATGTATGTGCAAACGGGCACTCTTCTGTCGGTCCTGTGGGTTTTACTGGTATTTTTCATCGGTCAGATTCTGGAAAGCATGGTCTTTACCCCTTATCTGGTCGGGGACCGTATCGGTCTGCATCCGGTAGCGGTAATTTTTGCGGTCATGGCTGGAGGAGAATTATTCGGTTTTATCGGTCTCCTGCTCGCTTTGCCCGTCACCGCCGTACTGGTAGCCCTATTACGGCATTTCCAGAGCTGGTATTTGCAAAGCCCCTATTATCTGGGCAGGGAGTAAACTTCTTGGACGCAGTCATCATTATCGGCGGAGGACTTTCCGGTCTCGCCAGCGCCTATTTTTTGCAGCAGCAGGGGGTATCCGCACGCGTGCTGGAAGCCGGACCGATGCTTGGCGGGAATATTCAAAGTCGCCAGGAAGAAGGTTTCCTGCGTGATCTCGGACCAAATTCGCTGATGCTCAAAGGTCAGGTCGTCCCGGAACTCATTCAGTCTCTGCAACTGGATGCTGAGCTGGTAGAGGCCAACGCCGTGGCCAAAAGACGCTATATTCTCAACCGCCATCAGCAGCTGGTGCCCCTCGGACCGGGTGTCCTGTTCAGTGGAAAACTACTCTCACTGCACGGCCGCCTGCGTCTACTCAGCGAACCCTTCCGGCGCCGGAAGCAGGGTACCGAAGAAGAAAGTATTGCCGATTTTGTGCGGCGACGCCTGGGTCCCGAAGTGCTCACCTGGCTGGTCGATCCCTTTGTTTCCGGGGTGTTTGCCGGAGATCCGCAAAAACTGGCTTTAGCCGCCTCACTTCCGCGACTACAGCGCATGGAACAGGAACACGGCGCATTATTCAAAGCCGCCCTTGCAGGCCGGAAAAAACCAACACCAAGCAAAGCGCGTCTGATTTCTTTCCGTCAAGGTTTGCAGACCCTACCCCTGCGCATGGCAGAGCAGTTGCACGGACCCATTCATTGCCAGACGCCAGTTGACCGCCTGGAACAACACGCCGACGGCAGCTGGGAAGTACACAGCGCCCGGCAAAGCTGGCGCAGCGCCAAAATCATTCTGGCCCTCCCCGCCCCCAAAGCCGCTGATTTGCTGAAAACCCTGCACCCGGACCTGGCCAAAGAACTGGCAGCCATCCCCTATCCTACCGTCAGCACCCTATCCCTGGGCTTTCCGCGCAGCAGGGTAAAACATGCCCTGGATGGTTTCGGTCTGCTGATCCCCCGCATTCTGGGCCTGCAAACCCTGGGCGTCCTGTTTTCCTCCACCCTCTTCCCGAATCGCGCCCCGGCGGATCAGGTGCTGCTGACGGCCTTCATCGGCGGCAGCCAAAATCCCCTGGCCGGGCGCAGCGATGACGATCTGCTCCAGACGGTGCTGCAGGAAATACGGCCTATTTTAGGTATAGAGGGTGAACCCAGCTTCAGCCGCTGCCAAAACTGGCCGGAAGCCATTCCCCAATATGAGCTGGGCCATCTCGCCCGCCTGGAGTGCATCGCCCGGATGACTGAGCAGCTTCCCGGCTTGTACTTCCGCGCCAACTGGCGGGATGGTGTCGCCCTGGGCGACTGCATGGAAGCCGCCCGGCAACTCAGCCAGCAGATTGTTCATCAGGGCTGAGTATGAGCCCCAACTCTGAAGCAAGAGGCAATACATCTCCTGGTCATAAAATTGTCAGAAAAATCAAAACCAACCTATCTTAGGCACGACACCATTCAAAAATACCTGTCATATCGGCCATTGCGTCTGCCGCACCCTAGTGATAACGTTTAGTTATTACATTGGAGGTGGCGTCATGCGCAAAGTCTTTCATACCAGCCAGTTCATGGCAGGCAATTCACCTGCCGTCCGCATCCCTGTGAGTATGGCCTTCCCGAAACAGACCAGGTTGGTCGTAATACGGGAAGGAAACAGGATCATCGTAGAACCTGAAGAAGATTCACTTGAATCACTTCCGGCACTGTTCGCTGCACTGCGCCCGCAGCACACCGGCGAGCGCCCGGAGTTTGTCGAGACGGAAAGATCTTGGTGATTCTGCGCTACTTGCTGGACACCAATATTTGTATCTACCTCATGAAGGAACAACCCGCATCCGTTATCCAACGGTTCGCGGCCTGCAGGCCCGGTGAAATAGGGATCAGTTCGATCACCTGGGCGGAATTGTGCTGTGGCATGGACGTCCATAACAGCCGGATCGAAATGTCCACACTCTTAAGCCGGCTGATCATTAAGGATTTTGACGTGGATGCAGCGGATATTTTCGGTACACTCTCCCGGCAGTTTCCAGACAGAAAAAGCAGCTTTGACCGTATGATTGCCGCACATGCTGTATCGCTAGGCGTTACCCTGGTGACAAACAACACGACGGATTTCGATCTCTATACCGGGGCAGGGCTGGTCGTCGAGAATTGGGTAACATAATAATGGAGCGGAGTTTTCACCACGATTTAAGGTTTTCCAGCCTTCCCCAATTTGGTCAATAACGCATCCATATCCGTTTCCTTATTTGGACTGCCCGGTTTTTGAGGCTCCGGGTTCTGCCCATATTTTACCGGACTCAACGCACCCCTTCTGGTATTGGGAGATAATTTATCCGTAGCACCAGTGTGGCGGTGCTGATATTTGGTCCAGGCCAGTTCTGCTTTCGGATCCAGATTACGGCGATAGCCCCTGACCTCGCCGACAATTTCCACCGGGGTCCCGACTTGCACCAGTGCGGCGACCTGCTGGGCATTCCAGTTGGACAGGGCCACACAACCTGCTGTCCAGCGCCCCGGAAATACTTTGCTGTCGGGATCATCGGAAAATTGCGGACCCATGCCATGAATCCCGATTTCACCACCCAGTGGGGTATTCTGGGGGGGGGTCTGGCCGGCGTCGATGGCGTCCACAATGGCTTCATACTGACGATGGGTAATAATCCCTTCTTTCAGGCCCCATTCCGCATTGTCTTTGTTAGGGTAAGTCAGCCCCATGAAAGGGCCATACTGGGTGCCGTATAAAATCCAGCCGATATGGTAATGCCCCACCGGCGTCACATCATCCCCGCGAATGCGGCGGGGTGCAGAACCATTGAAACCGATGGCCACAGGATAAGTCGCCAGCAGGATATCGCCCCGATAAATCCGGAGCAGATGAGAGGTCGTAGAAACCACAATTCGGACGGGTTGTGCCGGGGTTGCGGCAGAAATAGCCGGCGATACGACCGGAGCAACCGGAGCCACGACTGGTGGGTGGATTTGCGCCGCATAGTAGGCCACAGAACGGACGGGTGGCGCGGAAATCTGCGGAGCACATCCCGCCAGACTCCACAGCGCGAAAACAACCAGCAGCAACCACCCTTTTCTCACAGCACCCATATACGGCTTCCTTGGTTTTTCGTTTTCAGATTTTCATAATATACCTGAGAATCCGGCCAGAAGGCCATGATCATCAGACAGATTTTTCTACCCGACCTGACTGTAATCCAGCCGCTGCCCGACCCAGCGCTGGATCAGGGCCTGCATCGCTTCGGGATCATGGCGCTCCAGCTGTTCGGCCAGGGTCGGCAACTCAGCCAAAAGGGCCTCGTCGCGCAGCATATCGGCCACCCGCATCTGCAACAACCCGGTCTGCCGGGTACCCAGATATTCCCCCGGCCCGCGCAACTCCAGATCCTTGCGAGCAATGACAAAACCATCCCGGCTGTCGCGCAACACCTGCAGACGCGCCCGGGCCTTGGCTCCCAAAGGCGGATGATACATTAAAATACAACTGCTTTGCCGCTCCCCGCGCCCTACCCTGCCGCGCAACTGGTGCAACTGGGCGAGCCCCATGCGTTCGGCATGTTCAATGACCATCAGACTGGCATTGGGAACATCTACCCCGACTTCAATCACCGTAGTGGCCACCAGAATCCGGGTTTTGCCTGTTTGAAAATCCGCCATCACCTGCGCTTTTTCTGCGGCGGGCAGACGGCCATGAATCAAACTCATGGGAATTTCCGGCAAGGCTGCCTGCAAGTCGGCATAGCTGGTTTCAGCAGCCTGCAATGCCAATATTTCCGACTCTTCAATGAGGGGACAGACCCAGTATATCTGCTCACCATCGGCCAGACGGTGGCGCATCCGGGCCATCAATTCCCCGCGCCGGGAATCGGCCATCACCAGGGTTTCCACCGGACTACGGCCGGGTGGCAAGGCATCAATCACCGACACATCCAGATCCGCATGAACCGTCATCGCCAAAGTGCGCGGGATGGGCGTCGCCGTCATCACCAGCAAGTGCGGAATCTGTCCTTTTTCCAGCAACTGGCGGCGCTGGTCCACGCCAAAGCGGTGTTGCTCATCAATGATCACCAGACCCAGACGGGCAAACTGCACATCCTCCTGAAACAGCGCCTGGGTGCCGACAATAATCTGCGTCCGCTGCTCCCGGACAGCTTCCAGCAGCAAACGCCGGGCTTTCTGGCCCAACCCTCCCACCAGATAACCCACTTCGATACCCAGGGGAGCCAGCCAGGTCGTAAAACGGGTGGAAAGCTGTTCCGCGAGAATTTCCGTCGGCGCCATGAGGGCTACCTGAAACTGCTGTTCCACGGCAGTCAACGCGGCGGCTGCCGCCACCAGAGTTTTGCCCGACCCTACATCGCCTTGCAGCAAGCGGCGCATGGGCCGGACCTGGGCCAGATTGTCGTTGATTTCGGCAATCACCCGTTCCTGGGCTGCGGTGGGCTTAAAAGGCAACTGCTGCAGAAAACGCCGCCATAAAGTCCCGTTTCCGGCAATGACCGGTGCCCCGGCGGCATCACTCCCCACCCGACTGGCACGAATGGCCAGATGATTGGCGAGCAGTTCTTCCAGCGCCAGACGCTGCCAGGCAGGATGGGCAGGGGTGGGTACTTCTTCGGCACTTTCATGCAACAGCCGCAAACCCTCGCCCAGCGCCGGCCAGGACGGTCCGAGATATTTCGCGAGATAATCGGGGAGCTGGTCAACCAGGGTGAGGGCCTGGGCGACCCAGCGCCGCCACTGTGCCTGGGTAATGCCCTGGGTACTGGGATAAAAGGGGGTCAGATGAGTCGGTGCCTGAAACTGCGGCTGGTCTGCCATCTGCCATTCCGGATGCACCATTTCCAGGCCCTGGTAGCCGACCCGGGTTTCCCCAAAACACCATAAGCGTCGCCCCGGCTGCCATTGGGCACGCATTGGGGCCAGCATATGAAAAAGACGGATATGAAGCTGTCCCGTGCCATCACTGAGGGTCACCAGCCATTGATCGCGGCGGCCGCGCAAATGTTCGACCTGAGTGATTTCGCCCAGCACCGCCCCCTCCTGCTCAGGCAGCAAGGACCCCATGGGCAGAAGATGACGGCGGTCCTGATAACGACTGGGCAGGTGGAAAAGCACATCCTGCACCCGCCAGATATCCATGCGTTGCAGACGCTGCACCAGGGCCGGACCCACCCCGCGCAGGGCTGAAACAGAACTTTGCAGATAGAAGGGAGTGGGAGCAGCCACCTGCTCAGTCGCTATGGGGCAGAGCCTCGCGCCGGGCCCAGGCGTTGAGGATTTCGTCCATATCCACCCCATGCATGCGCGCCACTCCCGCCAAGGTTTCCCGATCGGCGATGAAGCATTCACCACAATGAATGCCGCGCTCTTCCAACAGGGTCACCAGCACCGGGTGTTCCTGCAGCAGCACGCGCATGGGCTGAGCCAGCAATTCTGCGCGGTCCATCTCAGTCAGGCTTGCCCAGGGCGACAATACCATCAATTTCCACCTGGGCACCCCGGGGGAGTGCGGCCACCTGAACTACCGCCCGGGCCGGATAAGGCTGGGCAAATTCCGCCTCCAGTGCCTGATTGACCTCGGTAAAGTGACTGAGGTCCGTCAAAAAAACCTGCAATTTGATGGCCTGCTGCAACTCCGTCCCGGCAGCGACACATACCGCCTGGAGATTATCCAGCACCCGCCGGATCTGCAGGGAAAAATCCCCTTCCACCATCTGCCCGGTATGGGGATCCAGCGGAATCTGCCCCGAGAGGTAAAGCAAGCCATTATGGGTCATGGCCTGACTGTAGGCGCCGATGGCCTGGGGTGCTGCATCACTGTGTACGGGTACTGGCATAAATTCTCCCTGGGTTAGTTTTTGACCCGCTGCACCCGGGATACCATGGGCAAACTCCGCAAACTGCGCATGATTTTGGCCAGGTGATCCCGGTCATGGGCCAATATGGTAAAGGTGATTCCGGTATAGAGTCCATCCTGAGGCTCGATATCCACATGATCGATGTTGGAATCCTCATCGGAAATCAGGGTCGCAATCCGCGCCAGCACCCCCCGGGCACTTTCAGCTACGACCCGGATGGTCACCGGGAAGTCACCGTGGGCCTCGGGGTCCCACTGCACATCCACCCAGCGATCGCGCCGCTTGCGCCATTCACGGATGTTGTGACAGTCGTGAGTATGCACCACCACCCCTTTGCCGGCGCTTATGAAGCCCAGAATAGGATCGCCCGGGATGGGGCGGCAGCAGCGCGCCAGGGTAACGGGCATGCCTTCCGTCCCGCGAATAAGCAGCGGCTTTTTCTCTACTGCCTCGCGATTCAGACGGCTGGGGAGCAGCTGGCTTACCGCCTGTCCCAATCGCCGCGCGGTCTGCGCCAGCCGCCCCCGGTCATCCTCTTCCGGCAGCAATTTATGAGCCACTACCAGCGGAAACACCTCGCCCATACCGATGGCTGCCAGCAACTGACCTTCATCCTGGACGTTGAAAGTAGCCAGCACCCGCTGTAAATCAGCAGGCTGTGTCTGTTGATAATTTCCTCCCAGGCTTTGCAATGCCTTGTCCAGGAGATTGCGACCCAGAGTTTCGGCATCGCCGCGCTGAATGGTTTTGAGATAGGCGCGGACGCTGCTCCGCGCCTTGGCGGTGACCACCACATCCAGCCAGCCGGGCTGGGGATGGGCAGAGGCCGCCGTGACAATGTCCACCTTGTCACCGTTACTCAGCAGGCTGCGCAGGGGAACATACATGTCATTCACCCGCGCCGCGACGGCCTGATTGCCAATATCGGTATGCACGGCATAGGCAAAATCCACCGCCGTGGCCCCGCGCGGCAGACTGAGAATTTTTCCTTTGGGGGTAAATACATACACCTCATCCGGAAAAAGATCGAGCTTCACGCTTTCGAGAAACTCCTGGGAATCACCGCCCTGGGTTTGCAGCTCCAACAGCCGTTGCAACCACGCCCGGGCCTGGGATTCGGCGTGGGCATGGTTCATACCGGTTTTGTACAGCCAGTGGGCAGCCACCCCGGCCTCCGCCACCCGGTGCATGTCTTCAGTACGAATCTGCACTTCGACGGGATGCCCGAAAGGACCCAGGAGTACCGTGTGCAGGGACTGGTAACCGTTGGATTTGGGAATGGCGATATAGTCCTTGAAACGCCCGGGAATGGGGCGATACAGACTGTGAATGATCCCCAATACCCGATAGCAGGTATCCACATCAGCCACAATCACCCGGAACGCATGCAGATCGAGAATAGCACTGAATGCCATGCCTTTTTTCTGCATCTTGCTGTAGATACTGTAGACATGTTTTTCCCGACCGCTGACCTGGGCTTCAAAGCCTTCCTGATGCAAACGGTCCAGCAGGGCCTGTTCGATTTTCTGGACCGCTTCCTTGCGATTGCCTCGCGCCGCCTTGATTGCCTCGTTGAGGGCATGCCAGCGCTTGGGATACAGATGCGAAAAAGCCAGCTCTTCCAGCTCGATGCGAATCGCGTGGATTCCCAGGCGCTGGGCAATGGGCGCATAAATATCGAGAGTTTCCCGGGAAATCCGCCGCCGTTTTTCCGGGGTCATGACTCCCATGGTGCGCATGTTGTGGAGACGATCGGCCAGTTTGATAAGCACGACCCGGATGTCCCGGGACATGGCCAGGAACATTTTGCGGAAATTTTCCGCCTGGGCTTCTTCCCGGGTTTCAAAACGGACCTGGCCCAGCTTGCTGACGCCATCGACCATTTCCGCCACTTCCGGGCCAAAGCGTTCCGCCAGGCTTTCCTTGCTGATTTCGCAGTCTTCTATGACGTCATGCAGCAAAGCGGCCTGGATGGTAAATATATCCAGTTGCAATTCTGCCAGAATGCAGGCCACCGCCACCGGATGATGAATATAGGGCTCACCACTGCGGCGGGTCTGCTCCCCATGGGCGGCAAGGGCCAGCTCGTAGGCTTCCCTGACCCGGGCTACCTCCTCCGGCGCCATGTACTGCTGCAACAGCGCGCGCAGCGGCGCACAGGGATCATCCAAAGCAGGCTTTACCGGCGGCAGGCGCAACACTTCTCCTACCCCGGCCGCCAGCGGCAGTGCCGGGACAGAAACCGCATCCACAGCTTCAGGCGCCGACGGCATCCTCGGCTCCAGCCAGATCACGACCTGCCGCACCCGGAAAATTGGGCAGCGGAGGTGGCATCTGCTCGTCCAGAATGGAGCGGGTGACCAAACCTGCCGCCACTTCCCGCAGGGCCACCACGGTGTTTTTGTCACGTCCCGGTTCTACGCCAGCTACCGCCCCCGATGCCAACTGCCGGGCACGTCGCGCGGCGACCAGGGTCAGTTCAAAACGATTGGCGACATTTTCCAGACAATCTTCAACAGTTACTCTTGCCATTGCTATTTACCTTGTTTTTCAGTCAATACTGCGTTAATCACTCATACCCAATAGGTCCTTCAGACGCCGGTGCTGGGTGTGTTGCTGGCTACCCAGGCGCAGATGTTCAGCATGGACAATACTGCGCAAATCCGCCAGCGCCGTGTCAAACTGGTCATTCACCACCAGATAATCAAATTCGTCATAGTGCAGCAATTCCTCACGCGCTGCGGCCACCCGCCTGGCAATCACCTCTTCCGAATCCTGAGCGCGGCCGCGCAAGCGGGTTTCCAGAGCCGCCAGCGAGGGCGGCAGTATGAAAATGCTGACCGCCTGCCCCGGCAAACGTTCACGTACCTGACGTGCGCCCTGCCAGTCTATTTCCAGCAATACATCCACACCCGCAAACAACTGGCTTTTGACCCAGGGTTCACTGGTCCCGTAACCATTACCGTGAACCCGGGCATATTCCAGAAACTCCCCGCGCTCAGCCATTTCGGTAAACTGCCCCATCTCGACAAAGTGATAATCCGTACCATCCACTTCACCGGGCCGCGCGGGCCGGGTGGTATAGGAAACAGAGGTCCTAAACCGTGCAGTTGCTGCTACCAACGCCCGCGACAAGCTGGTTTTACCTGCTCCGCTGGGTGCCGAAATAATCCACAGAATACCGCGTTCCGGTCCACCCGTCATGATTTTTTACTCCACATTCTGCACCTGCTCCCGCATTTGTTCGATCAGTACTTTGAGTTCCACCGAGGCGAAAGTCACCTGACTGTCAGCGGCCTTGGAAGCCAGGGTATTGGCTTCCCGATTCAGCTCCTGCATCAGAAAATCCAGGCGGCGCCCCACGGCCTCGCGCCGCGCCAGTATCCGCCGCAACTCCGCCAGATGGGTGTCGAGACGATCCAGCTCTTCTGCCGTATCCTGGCGCTGCAAATAAAACAAAATCTCCTGTTCCCAGCGCTGCGGGTCCACCTGCAGGGCGAGATCCGCGAGCCGGGCCTGCAAACGCTGGCGCAAGGCCGCTTCCATTTCCGGCAAATGGGCGCGCAAGGCCCGGGTCTGTTCGGCAACCGCCTCCACCCGACTCAACAGAATCTGGGCCAGAGCCGCACCTTCCCGCTCCCGGGATATCTGCAATTCAGCAAGCGTGCTGTCCAGCAAGGTCAGCATTTCCTCTTCGAGGATGGCGCTATCGGTTCCGGCACTTTGCACCAGCCCCGGCCAGCGCAAAGCCTCCAGGGGATTAAAGGTCGCATCGTGCAGATTCCAGCTCTGCAACAATTCGCCGTATACCGTTTGCAGTTGTCCGGCCAGATCGCGGTTGAGGCGCAATCCGCCACCCTCGACTTCCTGAAAACGCAGCCAGACATCCACTCTACCGCGCAGCAGGGATTTCTGCAGACGCGCCCGGATGGCACTCTCATGTACCGAAAAGCCTTCGGGCAAACGCAAGTTGATATCCAGATAGCGATGGTTGACCGTCCGCAGCTCCCAAACCAGGGTTCCCCAGTCGCCATGCCTTTCACTGCGGGCAAACCCCGTCATGCTTCGAATCATCAGGACTACTCCAACACCACAGAACACCAGAATGAACACTTAAACTAGCATAAGCTGGCAATATCAGCCATCCGTAGCGCCTTGTCGCAAATACATAATATAATGACATATGAACATATCTATTGACGATCCTGCCGCTCTGGACTATACCTTAGGTGTTGCACCCGAAAGCGCACCGAAGTCCATCAAGATGCGTATGATTTCACTATATATTCACAACGGGAGAGTGCCACATGGTTGCCATGCAAGAAATGCTATTTGAATGGGATGAATGGAAAGATCGGGCTGTTCGCCTGGGCGTTGCTGAAGATCTGGCTGAACTCGGTAAAAGCCTGATGCGGGATGCGTACATGCAGCGCTGGCCGGACATGGTTTTGACGGATTGCGGCTGGGATGATGATGGTTTTGCCATGCTGGCCATGGCGCGGGAAAAACCTGCCGAAACCCGGCGGCACTGGGAGCGGCTTTACGCCCAGTATCACCGGCGCCCGAGCTGCCCTCTGGAGTCGTCCCAAGCTGCGTCAAGACGCTATGCCTTGGCCCCACTCCGCTATTCGGCACATCAACCCGACAATGCTCAGCCACGCTCCTCAGCGAGACATCCAGAGTAACTGGCCGACAATCACGGGCAGGGAAATGGCGCCCACATAGCGGCCCACAATCTGTCCCTGACCGTTCACGAGCAAGGAAGTCGGCGTCAGCGTGACGCCACCAAGGATCTGCGCAGCCGCACCCTCCTGGTCGGCATACAGGGGGTACGCCATGCCAAAGCGGGACCGGGCTGCGGCAATGGCCCGGGGCGTATTTCCGGCAACGGCCACGCCCAGCACCGTAAACCCCGGGCCGCCAAACCATTGTTGCAGCCAGTTCAATGCAGGAATTTCGGCAATACAGGGTGGACAGTCCGGGGCCCAGAAATTGATCAGGGTCACCTGATCCTCCTTGGGATGATAGTGTACCCACTGCCCATCCAGTTTTTGCAAGCTCAGTACCGGCAAGGTCGCTGGCGTTGTGCCGGGGTTTTCTCCGCGCCACTGGGTCCAGGCGTAGACCCCGGCGACCACGAGGACAATAAGCCCCAGATCCAGCGCCCAGCGGCGCAGACGATGCTTTCCCAATAGATCTACCTCTACTCAATGCACACAAAACAGACTGGAGCGATGCGCCGAATCCCGCTATAATCATTCGACTATATTCGAACCCTGGCCCATGATTCAACTTCGTACTTACGTCTATATCGACTCCCTCCAGCCGCAACTCGCCGCATATATGGCTTCGGTTTCGCAAGGCTTTCTGCCGGTCCCCGGCGATGCAGCCCTGTGGATTGAAGTGTCTCCGGCCATGGCCATTCACCGCCTCACCGACATTGCCCTGAAAGCCACCCGTGTGCACCTTTCCCAGCAAGTCATCGAACGTGAATTCGGCGCCATGGTTGTCCATCATCGTGATCAGAGCGATGTGCGCGAAGCCGGCCGGGTGGTCTTGCAGCGTATGGGTGCCAGTCAGCAGGATCGTACCGCCTGCAAAATCACCTGGAAGGAAATCATTCGTGGCATGATGCCGGATCATACGGTCCTCATAAACCGCCAAGGTCGACGTGGCTCTATGATTCTCCCTGAGCAAAGCATGTTCATTCTCGAAACGGATCCGGCGGGTTACGTCATTTATGCCGCCAATCAGGCTGAAAAAGCCGCAAATATCACTCTCGTCGATGTCCGTGCGGTGGGTGCCTATGGACGACTGACCATCGCTGGCAAGGAAGCCGATGTGGACGAAGCCGCTGCGGCTGCTATTCATGCGGTGGAAAACCCTTCCTGGACGTGATACCCATGAATCGTCATACCCTGCAAACCCGTTTATGCCAGTACCGCAGTCACTACATCGAAGAACAGGCTTATGCCCGCCGGGGCTGTCGCCTTTTACAGGATGATCCGGATTGTTTTTTTCGGGAAGGAACGGGTCTGCATGTGACCGCCTCCACCTGGATTCTCAATCCCACCCGCAGCGCCACGCTGCTGATGCTGCACCGCAAACTGGAACAGTGGTTTCAGCCCGGCGGCCACGCCGATGGCAATGAAAATGTGGTCGCAGTGGCTCTGAAAGAGTGCAGCGAGGAAACCGGAATTACTGAGGCAGACATTCAGCTGCTGGATCCGGCCATATTCGACATTGATATTCACCGAACCCCGCAACGAGGCAGGGAGCCCGCCCACCAGCATCTGGATATTCGCTTTCTGGTGGAAATTGACGATCGACTTCCCCTGGCAGGAAACAGCGAATCCCATGCCCTGCGCTGGATCCCTTTACACGAAGTGCATGCCTATAACAAAGGGCTTTCCATCCATCGCATGCTGATCAAAAGCCAGGAATGGCTTCGTCAGCAAAGAATCCAGGGCTTGACCTAGCCTCAACCGCAGATATTACCAGCAGAAAGCAGCCACAGCCGGCGCTGCTCTCAGTATAGGTAACGCGCTAGACGGGATAATGGTTCAGAAAAACGTGCTGACTGCCGCGTCCAGCGCGTCACGCATATCCGGATCATCGGTAATCGGCCGTACCAGCGCCATGCTGCAGGCGGCAATGGGTGCCACCCCTTTCTGAATCAACGCACCGGCATAAATCAGCATACGCGTAGATAGGCCCTCATCCAGACCATGCCCCTTGAGGTTGCGTGAGCGTTCCGCGATGGACACCAGCTTTTCCGCCATATCTCCGGATACCCCCGACTCATGGGCGACGATCACCACTTCAATATCGCGCTCGGGATAGGAAAAATCCAACGCCCCGAAACGCTGCTTGGTGGACTGTTTCAGATCTTTCATGGAGGACTGATAACCGGGATTGAAGGAAATCACCAGCTGAAAATCGGGGTGAGCATGAATCAGTTCGCCCTTTTTATCGAGAGGCAAGGTACGGCGATGGTCGGTCAGGGGATGGATGACCACCGTCGTATCCTGCCGGGCTTCAACAATTTCATCCAGATAACAGATGGCACCTATCCGTGCCGCTGTCGTCAGAGGACCATCCTGCCATTTGGTGCCGTCCTTATCCAGCAGAAAGCGGCCCACCAGATCAGAAGCCGTCATATCTTCATTACAGGCCACACTGATCAGGGGACGCTTCAGGCGCCAGGCCATGTATTCAATGAACCGGGATTTCCCACAGCCCGTTGGTCCCTTGACCATCATCGGCAAACGCGCCGCATATGCTGCCTCGTACAAGGAAATTTCATCATGCACTTCCTTGTAATAAGGTTCCTTTTCGATCAGGTACTGTTCTTTTGAATCACTATTCACCGTAACACCTCTTGCAATCAATTCTTGAATTTGACCAGACGGCTGACCTGGATATCCGTCACAAACACGACACCGGTATGCTTCTCAAAAAATGGCGCAAAGCCTTCCAGAATGGGCGATACCAACTCTTCGGGAACCGCCACGATAATCATGATCAGAACATCATCTTCATTGAACATGACATGACCTTCATAAATCCCGTGACTACCTTTTCCGGATAAATTCCCGACGATGGTATATCCCTTCACTCCGGCCCTGTCGAGCAGGTCCGTAGCAAAATCCTTGTGGGCACCTTCCATGATGACTTCGAGTTTTTTCAAAGGACTCAGATTCAGTGTTTTCATGCGATTTCCTCCAGAATGGTCTGACTGTCAGGGGTGGCACCACGTTCTTGCAGGTGGAAGGCGCCTCTTCCAGGACGTAGGCCCGATATTCATCTTCGGGATCCAACAAAATAACCCGAACCCAGCCGCCGCCCAACAGCGCCTTGATTTTCACCAGATTGCCGACAGAACGCTGGGCAAAAGCCACCGGCGCCTCCACCAGTACAATCAAGCGTACCGGCTCATGATAGGGCTTGCCATCCTTGAGCACCGTCTGGGTAGGCAAGCCTGTGCGCAAATCGCTCTGGTTGCCGGTCATCACTGCAAAACGTCCGGCAACATTGTGATAGACCTTGCTGCCGCTACCATAATGCTGGGTATCCACCACGGAAAAATAATGTTCCAGGTTGATCCATTCGCCCACCACCATGGGACTGGCCAGAATGGTTTCCAGCAAACGTCCTTTGGGATCCAGGCGGTAATCGTAAGAGTGGAGAAAAGCGCGGCTTTCCAGATCCAGGCCTTCAGTCAGTTCACGCCGGCCGACAATCGCATAGACATTGCGGGTCAAACCCCATTCCGGGCGCACCTGGGACCAGTCATGGGTCTGCCGCAGAGCCATGGCTGCAGCCGCGTAGGGATCCTGGGCCAGCTTCTCAGACCCGCCCAATGATGGCATACGTTCTGCCGCAGAACGTCGGGTGGCGGCAGACAAACCATTGCGCAGACGCTCCAGATAAAGCAAATGCCGGGCAGGCAACAAATCCAGATCAAACAGCTCTACCGCATCGGAAGTAGTATTGTGCACTGCGGGCAGGAACCAGGTATCGTCCGGAATGACAATACCTTTATCCCGCAAGCGACGTCGCACCTCGGGCTTGTTGGCCATGGCGGCGAAAACCCGGGCATTGGGAAGCCCCTTGCCACCCCCGCAAGCTCCACAATCCAGGGCGGACTCGTAGGGATTGTTTTCGGTTTCGCTTTCATGCCCCACCAACAGCACAAAGCGTGAAAAATTACGGTTCATGCCGATCAACAGCAGGGCCTGGGAAATGTAGCGGACCTGCTCATCCAGACTGAAACCGATGCGCCCCAGTCTTTCCATCTGCAGACTGGATTCGTGCCTTTCAACCCGGTAAGTATCCCGCAATTTCTGGATGAATTCCGCTTCCTGCTGAGCAGAAAATTGCATCCGCCGAGCCAGGGCACTGGGTCCGGAAACATGCTCCAGGGCGATTTCCCGCAGCTCCTTGACATCATCATCTGTCACTTGATCCCGGGGTACATTCCATTCCTTGATCAGCGCACGGACAATCATGGCTCGTTGCACCGCCCGTAAAATGGAATCCGCCTGATCCGGGCTCAGTTTGTCCAGGAGCAGTCGTGTCACCGGCTTTTCCGCATGCAGCTTGTTGTGGAGATGGTGATAAGTCAGCGGCGCAACGGTCTTACCGATCAAGCCCAGACTGAAGATGAGCCCCACCGCTTCCACTGCCACAAAGGGAGACAGTACCGAACTTTTCAGCTCGTGTAGTACATGTTCCAGGGCGCCGTACAGAGGCTCTTCTTCCAGTTCCAGTTCGGCGGGAATTTCCACGACCAGGTTTTTGGGGGTCTGGATGGCCGGACAGAGATGGACTTCTGTACCCCGCCCATATTCCAGAAAGCTGATAGGCACACCAAAAAATCCCCCAATACCAAAGGTCTGATAATCACCGATGGCCTCCAGATGCCGACGCATGGGCTCTGAACGCACATCAATGCACATTAGCGCCTGGGCAAAGGGACGCTTCTCCACTGCTTCCTGCTGGTGGGGAATATTGATGCGGTTCACCAATGACTTGATGTAATGGGACTCCATGGAGCGCAGCCAGCAGAAGCCCTCGCCCTTTTCCCAGGCGCGCAGGATATTCAGAAACTGGTCGAGTTGCTCCGGAGACATCGCCAACAATTGTGCTTCTGCTTCTGCACCCATGGCCTTGGCCAGTCGCAGCAGATTATGGGCCTGCCGTTCGCCCTCCCAACGGGATTTGGCAGCAATGTACTGCTCCGCAACCCGGTCAAAGCCAGGCCGCTTGCGACGCGCCAGCATGTCCTCTACCTGCTGTGCCCAGGCCGGCAAAATCGCGCCGGTGTACAATTCCAGGCGTAAATACGCCGACAGCGGATCGGCATGGACGAAATTCTGGATTTCCTCGGCATTGGCCGGGCAACCCTGATGGCGAACGGCTTCCTGCAGTAATGCCATGCCCAGAACCATGCGAACCGCGAGAAAATCGGTCAGATCCGCCGGATACTGCTCAGCCCAGTAATAATGCCTGGCCGTACTGCGATAGCGGATAAAACCTGCCCAACCATGCAAACGGGTCAATTGACGGGTAATATATTTTTGCCAGGAAGCTTCCGGCACCTGCAGTTCACGGAGAATATGGGCAACCACACCTTCGGGGGTCTGTTCCAATTCGAGCAGTTGCCGCAAGTGCAACCCACGCAAGAAGAAGCGCACATTATGCTGGGCCACTTCTTTCCAGGCCGTAAAAAAACCCTGCTTACGACCCGGTGACTGCCACGCGGACTGACCTTCATCAAAAAAGTCCAGACAACTTTTCACCAGCAAATCGTCCAGGGTACTGCCAATATCCGTCCCGAAAAGACGATCCACGTTGGCATAAACAGGGCCATCCAGGGCAATTTTATGAGCAAGAATCTCTTGCAGCCGCTCTTTTTGGTTTGCTGTATCCGGATCTAACCTTTGTCCATGCAGTGCCGCATGGAGGACAGCGCCATTCAGCCAATCAGCCTTGGGCACCAACTGTTCGCTCTTGCAGAGTGTCAAGAGGGACCAGAGCCAATGCTCCATGGGTACTTCCGGCGGCAATGCACCGCCCTGTTTTACCAGAAAAGCCTGTAAATACTTGCGCAGGGCGGCTTCATCCACCTTTCCGGCCTGCCAGTATTCCTGATATTCACTGCGGGACAAATAACCCCGGCCATGAAAGAGCTTGCCGGCTTCTTCCACGGCGTCTTCAAAGGGCAGATGTTCCAGACCAAACAAAGGATTATGGTGAATAAAAGTGCGCATGGGCCAGAACCTTGGAATCGGCTCACTGGCCACATAAATCATGGTCCGTACTTTCAGACGATCACCCAGAGTCAGTTGATAATCCATATACCCCCCCAGAATAATCCCACCAAGGCAAATATCCCCAAAGCCAGGCCACCCAACCAGGTGCCACCCACACTTAAATCATGCACCGATTCGCCGTGATAGATACCAAACAGCAGATCCTGCAAAAACCGTCCTACGGTCCAGCCCCAGAGCAGTAGCACCAGCAGCAACAAGGGCATCCAGATGAGCGGCAAGCTCTCCATGGCTTCCAGCAAGGCAAAAAAGTTGGGGAAAACGGGTGTGGCCGTGGCCGCCAGAGCGGTCAGGGACATCAGTACCGACAGACGGGGTAATACCCGGGCAAAGCCACCGGTCAATCCCAGATAGGAGCCTCCGGTCTTGCGCGTCAAAATGCCTGCCCAGACCAACATCAAAGCGGCAGGAATAGACCAGGCCAGAGCAAAAAACTGCACGCCCCAATGCCCCGGTAACAGGCCGATTAGCAGCCAGGTCAGGGACAAGCCTGAAGTGGCCATAAACCGTGCCCAGATCTGCACATCACGGGTGCCTGCGGCGCGATAGGCATACAAAATCGCCGTGAATAATGCCAGGGCCCGCAAAACCTGGGGCATTTCCTGCCCGAGAATCAGCCAGGCTCCGGATTTCAGCAGTAGCAAAAGTCCCAACTGAGGTAAAACAATGACGGCCAGGGCGCGAGCCCAAGCCCCCGGCGCACTCACCAGCAAGCGATTAAAAATCCAGCTGAAAGGGAACCAGGGAAGTAATGCTCCGGCAATTATCCAAATGATGATATGCATGTCAGCACCACCGTAACAGCACATTGATACGGCGTGCCCCCTGCACCAGAATCTGGGTCATGCGCGCATACAGATCATTCACGTACAACTCTCTGGACAACAAAGCATAGAGGGCCAAGTAAACGCCGCGCCAGCGTCCCTGATCGGCTCGATCCCACCAGCCACTGGAATCCGCAAAAAAGGTGAGTGCCCATGCCCCGACAAAAAACAGCGCCAGAATGATGACCAGTATATCGAAGTACAGGCTGTTGATGCTGGCCGCATTATAGAGCTGGTAGGCTTCTCCGTGAGGATAGAGAAAATGACCAAAGTAGTGACTGATCAGGGTATAACCAATCACGACCAGAACAAATGAGCCCAAAATACCGCCCATCAAGCGCCAGGGATTGCTATGGGTCATTTTGTGGGTGGCAAACAAGGCCTGGGCGCCGGTCACCCAGCCGAAAAACAGCAGGATAATCACTCCCTGCTCATGCAAAAGTCTTGTGGAAACGAAAAGATGAGACAAGCTGAGCACCACTACCGGAACAATGATGGTCAATGCCGCAGCGGCCAGCCAGGGCAGGCGCGAGGGCTTGGCCGGACGCCGTTCCACAATGGAGGTATAGACCGGGTCCGAAGGCACCCCGTCGTGCTCTCGGGCTTCACCAATAATATTGCCCGCCCCCAAAAACAGGGAAGCCTTGAAAAATCCGTGGGCAATCAAGTGAAAAACCGCCAAGGCAAAAGCCCCCACACCACATTCCATGACCATGAAACCCATCTGTCCCATGGTTGAATAGCCCAGAGAGCGCTTCACATCATTTTGTATCAGCATCATCGCCGAACCCACCACGGCAGTAATCAGCCCGACAATAAAGACGAAATGCAGCACGATACTGGCATGCTCGAATACCGGAAAAAAACGGTTGAACATGAATCCACCCGCATTGACGATACCGGCGTGCATCAATGCCGAAACCGGGGTAGGGCCGTCCATGGTATAGGGTAACCAGCCATGGAGCAGGAACTGGGCGGAGCGGGCAAAAGCCGCAAAAGCCAGCAGAAAACCCACCAGTTCGGGCACCGACAAGCCCCAGAAAGCGGGCACATGGGGATGCATCTGCAAGCGCTCAAAAATGTCCGGTAGCGAGATGGAATGATAGGTTCGGATCAATACGAAAGCAGCCAGCCAGAGGGGGACATCGCCCGCCCGGTAGGTGATTTGCGTCCAGAAGGCATAACGGCCCGCTGCAGGGCGCTCCGTATCATGACCCAGCAGAAAATACAGCACCACGCCCACCATGAACCAGGCCACCAGGAAGGTAATCAGATCTGCAGCCGACACCATGAACAGAATCGTCGCAGTCATCAGGTCCAGCAGGGCGAAAAAACGGGTATAATTGGCCTCTTCGACCATGTAGCGCACCGAGTACATATGCACCAGCAAACTGATTCCGCAAACAAAGCTCCACATGATCAGGGTCAGAGGATCTAGCCAGACACTCCCCCAGAGGGTGCCGATAATTTCTACCCGGGAGAAACCGCCCAGGGCATAGGTCGCCAGTTCTACCAAGGCCAGCAAAAACGTCAGCAAGGTTAAAAACACGCTGATCCGGGCGGCCGCCTTGCGGGCCTTGTGCATGAATACAAAAATAATAAGCGCCGACAATACCGGCAAAAATGGAATGATGATTGCTAGTTCACCCATGCGAACTCCCCTCTTTCATGCGCCCATATGCTGAAATCATTTGGTCATGGATATATAGAGTTGTGGTAATTTTTCCGGCAGCTTGTCCACATGGTCCAGCACCAGATAATTACGCTGCCCGAAAATCCGGGAAACATATTCATCGGCATAAGGATCCAGAGACAGACAAAAAGTCCGGATACCCTTGCGGTTCAGTTCTTCAACGGCTTTTTTGGTGTCGAAACGCAGATACTGCGGATCCCGCACATCATTATCGGCAGGTTCACCATCGGTGAGGAGCAGAATGAGCTTCTTCTGGCTGGCACGCTGATCGAGGAGATGGCCCGCGTGTCGCAATGCCGCCCCCATACGCGTTGAAAGCTGCCCGGTCATACCGGCAAGGCGACCTTTGACCTTGTCATCGTAGGGTGCGTCAAAGTCCTTGAATTTATAAAACTCCACATCATGACGACCATTGGAATCAAACCCACAGAGCATATAAGGATCGCCAATACGCTCCAAAGCCTCGGCCAGCAACGCCGTCGCCTCCCTGGCTAGATGCAGGACGCTGACATCGCCTTCGCTACGGGTACGCAGCAGATCATTGGTGGATTCGGACAGATCAACCAATAACATGACCGACAGATCACGAATATTCAATCGGGTGCGAATGCCAATCCGGGGATCAGGCTGCTGTCCCATGCGGATATCGGTCATCGCCAGAATCGCCGCATTGATATCAATTTCGTCACCATCTTCAACCTTGCGGGTGCGGATCACACCCTGGGGTTGCACCGCTTCAATCAATTTGCGCAGTCTTTGTACCAACGGCTTTTGCTGCTCTAGCATGACGTTGATTTCAGAAGGATCTCCCATTTTCGGATGCTTTTCATAAACAGTCACCCAGAGGGGACGTTCCAGTTGGGTCTGATAATCCCATTCGGAATAATTTACCGGTTGTGAAACCGGTGCCTTGCCCTCTTTTTCATTGAAGGTCAAACCGTCATCATCGTAGAACTCCGTGGAGAGCACCCAGACTTCCTGGGCATCATCCCCGGCGGTTTCCACATCAACGGCGTTAATCATTTCCATAATGCTGACATATTTGCGCACCTGGGCCTGTCCACCAGACAGGGGATCACCACTCCAGTCCGTCGCCGGAGCTGTCCAGAGATAGCGATTGTCGTCACGATAAAGACTTTCAGACTGGTCTTTCTGCACAGAGTAAGTCCAGCCCGCCTGCTCACAGGCTTCGGCCAGTTTTTCGGCGACGGCCATCAACACATCATTCACATCCTCCTGCGCTTCCCGGACGCGAATAAATGCTTCGCGGGCCTTGGCCACAAAAGGATGTGCATCCACATAATCGGCGTCCAGTAGGGCAAGACTGATACGATCCATGATCGCTACTGTGTCAGGTTCGGATGCCTGCTCGATACAGGCGGGCAACCGACCCAGTTGCTGCCACAGGGGGAACAGACCAGGAAATTTCTGCACGGCCAGATGTTCTACCCGGGCATCTTCCAATAGACCAATCCACAAGCGTTGCAGGGGCTTGGCCAAATCAAAACGCGGATCATATTTGGAAAAGACCACATGGGCGGCAGCATGGGCGGCGGCGGCGCGATACAGTTCCAGAGCCGCTGTTTTTTCACCCCGGGCATTTTCTACGTCATCGTAAGCATCAGGCACATGGATGAAATAGTTTTCGATGTAGGGCTGATAGCCCTCCCGGGTTTCGTAATCCCCCGAGGTAGGACGCAAGAAAAAATCGCGGCCCCACAGAGCGCGCAAGTACATGATCAAGCGCCGCTGCACGTCAATGAACAAAACGCCACGCCGCTCCTGCTGGAGCACTGCCAGAGATTGCGGCGTACTGAGACCAAAAAACTCCACCTGAGCAGAAAAATCATTGCGATAGGCAGAAATGCCCCAACTCGCCCAGCGCCGCAATCCGCCCAGGGTCATTTTTTCAAGAAGCACTTCAATTTTGCCCAACATGGGGCGCACGCCGCGCGGTGCCTGGGCAAGCAATTGATCCAGCAACAACAGATAGCCCCGGAATAATTCCAGCTCGCCCAAGCGCCGGGCAACAATGGGCGCACTGGTAAAAAACAGCGCCAACACTTCCGCACTGGTTTTGGAAAACATGCGAATTGCCATGGAGAGCATTTCGAAAACGGCCTGCTCACCGATTTCCCGGGCCACCTGGGGAGCACTTTCAATAAAAGCCAGCACCAGGTCAGAACCCCGACCCAACGCTTTCAGACTGCTGGCACCCTGCAAGTAGGCTTCCAGACCACGCCGACCAAAAACCCGGGCGGCTTCATGCCAGTTCGCTTCCAGAACTTCGGAGGCGTGTGGCCCTAGATCTTCCAGTATCTCCGGGTAATCCGCCAACTGAATCGACATACTGAGCTCACCCCGTTTTTATCGAAAGCCACCCCAAGCCTGTGTGTTGGACACAAGCTGGCGCAAGAGGATTCATGATGAAAAGACGAAGTAGCTCAGTCCGGCCAGATACGCTGGGGGTTGATCTCGCGGCCCCCACCGGCATTCAGATCACTGAGGTCTGGAGCCGCTTTGGGGGTTGCTTTCTGGGCAGGCTTGCTACTCGGGGCGGATTTACTGCTTGTAGCAGCTGCGCTCGCCGGTGTTGTGGTGGATGCAGCAGCCGGACTCCGCCGTCTGGGGCTCTGGATACTCGCGTTGAGTTTGTTCTCCAAATTGCTCATTTCAAGATCTCCTCAATAATGCCTTCGAATTCCTGTACAGCAGCCGTTGCCCGCTTGCCCATCTGATACACGCTTTTGCCTTCGATGGCGGCATTCCGGTAAATGGCCCGGCGGGCCACCTGAACCGGCAAAACCGTCAGTCCCAGGGCCTGAACAGCCGACTCTGCCGCCCGGGACAAGGCACTGTGGTTTTCCACCTGATTGAGCACGAATGCCGCTTGTCGATCTCGCTTATCGGCGTGCAAGGCCGAAATCACCTCAACACTACGCTGGCTCGCCCATAAATCCAGGGGCGAGGGCAGTACCGGCAGCAAAACCCAATCGGCCATTGCCAGTACTTCCCGGGTTGAGGGACTCTCCAGGGAAGGCGGACAATCAATCACCCAGTAGGCAAATTTATCTGCAGACCCGGCGTCCTGCTCGGACCAGTTCTGCACTGACAAGGCATGCCCTTCTGCTTCAGCCGCCCAGTCAGCCCAGTCCCCCAGACTGCCCTGGGAATCCGCATCCAGCAGCAAGGTTGTGCCTCTTCTGGATAAACCCATGGCCAGATTCCAGGCGAGCGTGGTTTTGCCACAACCGCCTTTGGCATTGAACAGGGCAATCCGTTTGACTTTGGACATGCGGGTCATGACTCCCGTGTCTGCTGGGCGCATTGCTCCGCAGCAGCAGCAAACTCGGCGCGCTCCGGATCCACCGCATCATTTTCAAACTGAATGGCTACCACGACATATGTCTTGGCGAAATTCAGGTTGGGATAGTAACCGATCTTTTCAGATACTGTGGTCAACAAATCCAGAAAGTGACGGGTCTGGGCATAATCGGCAAACTCATAGCGTTTGCTCCATCCCAGAGGGCGACGCTGAATTTCCCAGCCATCAGGGGCCTGCAAGTCCTGGAGATCTTGGTTCACACATCCCCCGTTATCAGTCAAAGCGCCCTAACATTTCGGCCAGGGCACGCATATGGCCTTCTTCATCGGCACGAAGATGGGCAAACACCTCGGCAGAGGGAAGATCGCGCATCCGCTCGGAAAAATTCTGAGCCTCGCTGTACAGCTGCACTGCAGAAAACTCCAGATCCTGATCGTGGGTCAGCATCTCCCGCAAATCCCTGCCTGGTCGGGGAGGACGCAATTGCGCACCCGTCGGCGCTATACCCATCAACAATAACTGTTGGCTGAGCAGACCGGCATGATCCAGCTCTTCCCGCGATTCATGACGAAAATATTCAGCCCAATCGGTCATACCCCACAGCGTACAAAGACTCGATTGGGTCCGGTACTGCTGAACTGCCGTGTACTCATGGGCCAGTGCACGGGTAAAATACCCAATGATGCGGGGATGATGATTACGCATCACATTCATGGGACTCAGCTCAGATTACCGGTCACATCACCATCACGGCCACTGCCATCGGCACTGGGGGACTGAGGTAAAATATGTTCCACCTCGGTGTGTACCCGGGCAATAATGTGCGCCGCAACCAAACCGTCACCCACCCGTTCACAGGCATCCGCGCCAGCACGAACGGCAGCATTCACCGCACCGGTCTCGCCCCGCACCAGTACCGTGACATAACCGCCACCCACAAACTCACGGCCAACCAGACGCACTTCGGCAGCCTTGGTCATCGCATCCGCCGCTTCAATGGCGGGAACCAGACCACGTGTTTCAATCATACCCAGAGCAATACCCGTAAGTGCTGCCATCTGTGTCTCCTTGATAATATTTAATGCTGCCAGGAAGGGCGTAGGAACTACGCCCGCTCACTCGCGTTCATTTCACGACAATACTCAGGCTGTCGGGGCTTTGGGCAGAATGTGTTCCACCTCGGAATGGACACGGGCAATGATGTGAGCAGCAACCAGACCGTCACCAACACGTTCGCAAGCATCGGCACCAGCGCGAACGGCAGCATTCACCGCACCCGTTTCGCCACGCACCAGAACGGTCACATAACCACCACCGACAAACTGACGGCCAATCAAACGCACTTCGGCAGCCTTGGTCATCGCATCAGCCGCTTCAATAGCCGGCACCAAACCACGGGTTTCAATCATACCCAACGCAATACCTGTTACTTCAGCCATTTCTTCCACTCCTCAACAAGATAACAAAAAATTCAGGACCGAATCCTGCCACGGCTTTAGGCGGTGGCGGTTTTCGGCAGGATGTTCTCTACTTCAGAATGCACACGCGCAATGATGTGTGCCGCCACCAGACCGTCACCAACACGTTCACAGGCATCGGCACCAGCGCGAACGGCAGCATTCACCGCACCCGTTTCGCCACGCACCAGAACGGTCACATAACCACCACCGACAAACTGGCGGCCAATCAAACGCACTTCGGCGGCCTTGGTCATCGCATCAGCCGCTTCAATAGCCGGCACCAAACCACGGGTTTCAATCATACCCAACGCAATACCTGATACATCTGCCATTTGCACCCCTCCTTACGAGAACAAAACCCAATACCGGGAACGTTCAAGGTTCCCAAAAGTCAATGATTCCACCAATGGTCAAATCAGTGTGAATCTCAAAATCGCCTGCCGCATAGCGTGCTGCCGATCCTGCCACCGTAAACACCCATTTACCGGGTGGAACACCTACGGGATCCGTAGCCACATTGAGTTTCCCCATGGCATCGGCCAGAACCCGCAACGAACTTTGTTTCAGTCCCGGAACCCGACGGGTCACCACCAGCTCCGAAACCACCTGCATAATCTCCACGACTACAAGGGATCCCAGTTATCGATAATGCCGATAATGGTGAGGTCCGAAGGGTAGTCCTTACTGCCTGCCGCTTCACGGGCGGCCGAAGACCCCACACAAATCACCCAGTCACCGGGAATACAACCAATGGCATCCACGGCCAGGGAGCGGGGTCCACCTTCCTTTTCCTGGACGACCAGCAATGGACGATGCCCCATTTCCGCAATACGGTTGGTCGATACCAGGGTTTTCTCCACACGCATGATTTTCATGGGAGAGGCACCTCCTCCAATGGACTGCCCAGTTGGTGATCCTGAATACTGCCATGCAAAAAAAGCATTCCTGCTGTCAGCAATTCACTGTAGCGCGCGCAAATGGCCGCAGAAACTCGATGCAGCTTGGCGATAATCCGTTCCTTGTGACCGGGCACATTCGCATCATAGTAATAATGAATCGCCATAGGTATGGGCAAACCCTGCTCCACGTTCAGATGCCGGAAAATCTTGACCCCCACATCCAGATCGGCGGCACCTTCTTCTACCGTATCCAGACGCGCGAAGTAAGCAAGATTGCGGACCTGTAATTCCTGAAAACCATCGCCGATACTGATAAAGCGTTCGCCATGACCATTATCGGGATACCAGCCCCCGTAATTCTCCGCAACGTATTCAATCTGACTCAAATTATTGATGAGCAGATTGGCAATCAGCCGCCGCATGCCATCATGGGGCTTGCCTTCGCCCTGCCCCCAACCGCCTACATCACTGGCGTTTTCGATGGCTTCATAAATGGCGAGGCGGGCTTGATCCGCGTTCATCCCCAGCGTTTTTTTGTAGATCTCGGCATTATCCACGAAGCGGAAAAGACTGAGATCGCCCTGGCTGTCCGGCACATGAATGCGAATAGCATCCGTATCCGTATCCAGACCAATCAGCAGAATATCCGTGCTGGCACCACAACAAAAAGCATTTTCAATACCTTGGCGAAACTGCTGCAGACGCTCCAGAGCTGCTTCCATGGCCACTTTTTCATTGCTGTGGTGAGCAGCACAGCCCTGATGCGTGGGATCCAGGGAACTGCCATGGTACACCGCCACTTTCAGATAACGGCTGCCACTATCAGAAGTGCTGGGATATCCCTCTCGGAAGCGGCGCAATTCTGCCGCCTGCCAGTCGAGAATGTCCGACTCCACATCAAAGAGAGTTCCCGCGAAAGCGGAACGCCTTAACAAGTCCGAAGCAGGCAGACGTAAAATATAAGGAAACAGCCCTTTCAAACGGCCATCCGCGCAGGCGGAAACATTAACCGCATGAAAACCACAGTCCACCAGCAAGGCATCCAGACTTTGACCATCGGCCTGTTCCTGATGAATACGCTGGGAGAACTGTTCGACGCCCGCCACCAATGCGGCAAATACGCTGGCGCTATATAGCTTCGGCATATCCACACCGCGTATCCAGGACTTTTCCAACACTGCTTCAGGAAAAGTATGACCCAGGCGCTGCCCCGCCAGACGGTTGGCCTGCTCCGTAAAATCCCGAAGCCCACTCAGCGCCGCCACTTCTTTCAGAACCGGGACAATATCATCAAAACGTGCCTTGATGGTGCTTTCGCAGCGGGCAAGGCGCGCATTCTCCGTCTTGTTTACGAGAGGATGATGACACTGGCGCTCCGGCAGACTGGCACAGGCCGGATGCACTGCTGCCTGACCATCTGCCTGCAGGGGAACCTGAATACGTTCAGCCTGGGCAAACTGCCGGGCCATGGGCAGGGATTGCCCCCCGGAGCCACCACGCAAGCGTCTGATTTTGCGGGTATCCACTTTCAGACCTCGCCTCGCAGCAGGGATTCAGCGGCTTCTACAAAACAGCACATCATCCTCGGGCGCCCCCGGAATACGTCACCAGTGAACCCCGGGTAGAACTTCCGCTACTACCCGTCAACTTGGAATCGCTTACCGCTGCCGACAAGGTCTGACCCTTGTTGACGCCCGCAGACATCACGCAAATTCTGGCATCACCGCGTTGCGTCGGATTCCGCTTTTGCGCCCAGTGTCCCTCGGTTCCGGTCACCCGTTTACTCCGGCTCCAATCGTCGCCGGTAATCTGCCAGGCCCCCCGTTCCGGTACAGATGCTTCCGAAACCACTGGCACAGCCTGGGCCACGGCAGGCTGCAGTGCCGGTGCCGGACTGTGCGGAACTTCACGGGTCCGGAATTCCGGTGTACCCGTAACCAGGCCTCTCGCCAGATTTACCGGTCCCGTAACCCGATCATTCTGGTCAGCGCTGTTGCCGGTAATACGACTGGCAACCTGCCGTGAAGGCGGAACAATGCTGAAAGTCTGGGGATGACCCTGGATTACTTCAGCAGGCTGAGGCGGCATGGCCGGCGCCACAAAACGGGCACTGGCCGGGGCAGTCGTGACTGCAGGTGTCGCTGCCGCCTGTGCCAAAGCCTGTTGCTTCAGGACACAACTACTACAACAGGCAGGCTCTGGCGTTGCCGGGACTGGCACTTCCTCTGCAGATAAAGCAGTTGCTGCAGGATAGACCTCAGACAGATCACTAACGGGCTCAGCAGCATAGGGCGTTCCTGAAACCGGCGAATAGGCACCGGCTTCATTGCCGGTCACATTTTCCGAGGGCGTCAGCAATGGCCCACTGACCAGTTGGCCCGTGGAAGTTCTGGTTAAACCCACTTTGGGAGCTTCAGCATGTGGAGTGCTCTCACATGCCGCATAGTGCTCTGCTCCATAATATTCCGTACCGGTGACGGGCAAGCACTCTCCACGCTCGTCACCAGACATTTTTGGGTGTGCACTGACTCCTGTTCCGGTCAGGTTGGTTCCCGACAAGCTGGACATCATGCCCACTTTATCCACACCGCCACCGCAAAGGTTGGCTACGGCATAACCCGTACCCGTCACCCGCTGGCAGCTCCCGGGCTCATTACCAGTCACCTTTTCAGAACGGTCCACCAAGTTACCGGTAATCCGTTGCCCCTTGTCGGTACTACTGATACCCACCTTGGCTGGAACCGGTTCCGGTGCCGCCGTACGGCAGAGCGACTGAAAGGTTTCCTGACTCAAGTACTCGGTCCCCGTTACCGGCCGGCATTCTCCGGAATCCAGGCCAGTGATTTTCGGTGAACTATCCACTGCGGTGCCGGAAATCATCTCACCGGCAAATGTATGGGTTTGTGCAACCTTTGCCGGCGCACCGTTAATGGTCATCCGCGCCACACCGGCATCGGCGTACTGAGACCCGGTAATCCGCTGCTGCACACCGGATTCCGAACCTGTCACAGCGACCGCCCTGGCTTCGTCAGAACCACTGATGGGCAGGCGCTGTTTCGCTGAAACACCCATCACCACCTTCTGGGGTCGGGCGGGTAATGAGGAGTGGCAGAAAGCCCCGAAATTTTCCATGCTGAGGTATTCCGTGCCGGTTACCGTCGAACAGGTACCCGCTTCGTCACCGGTCACTTCGTTGGAACGACCCATTTGCGTGCCGGACACGGACTGCCGTGACGATGTACTCGTCACTCCCACCTTGGCGGGATTTGCTGCAGGCCGGGCTGCACAGAAACTCGCAAACTGATCAGTCCCTACATATTCCGTACCGGTAATTCCACGACAGGATCCGGCTTCATTGCCGGTCACAGAAACCTGTCGGGAAACCTGAGTTCCCGTGACTTCCGAACCGGACAAAGTGGTATCCACTTCAACTTTCTGGGGCGCGCGATATTTACGCGAACGCAACTGACCGGCAGCCTGGGCGGGTTGGGCACGACCCCGGCCATGTTCCGCCTGTTCCTGACGATGAAGACGGGCAAATTCCCGGCCGCTACCATTTTGCAGATAGCGCAGCCGAGCTGCTGCAGAACTGAGCCCACGCATCACCGTCAAGGCCACTTTACCTTTCTGGGAGAGGGTCTGACGCCGCGCCTTACAAAGCTGACGCACCGAATTTTCCCTCCAGGCGAAATCCGTGGGGTTGCTATCGACCATTTCGCAAACAGAATCCAGGAAGGATTCTTCCACGCCGGGAATCAATGCTGGCTCCGCATTTTCGGCGACCATCACCGGTTGACTAATTTCTGACGGCGCTGGACGGCGGCGCCCACGCGGCCGTCTTTCCTCCGGATCAGACCAGCATTGCGCGCCACTACATCTAGATGCACGACGCGCCAATGCCGCTTCTCTTCCAGAAGCTTTCTGGGCCATGTTTTCGATTTGAATAGATGGGGACATCACCACAGCCGTGGATTCTGTCCGCATTGTTTGGGGTACAGACTTTGGCTCAGCAGCTGCTGGCACTGACCGTGATCTCTCGGTTTGCTTGCGCACGGCCTGCTGGCGCCGCATCTTCTGCGCCAAAGCCCGACCACGCAAGTGACCGGAAGCGGATAACTCAGACATATTGCCTCCCTTGGAGTCGCCGCCGTGCAAGTTGAACACGGCGGCATCGTCACTGTTGCTCCTGATCAGGAGCCCCGGTACACCACAAACGCCAGACCCTGGCTCTGAGTGTAGTTGTCGTAACCGATCAACTTCACCAGATGACCCGGATATTCGCGGTGGCAGGCTTCCAGCTCGGCCAGAATGGTATCCACACTTCTTTCACCAAACATGGGGAGCTTCCACATATACCAGTAATGCGTGAACGAACGACTGGGCTCAACATGCTCTACGGCTGGGTTCCAGCCCTGAGAAACAATGTACTGAATCTGAGCCCGGATCTGTTCCGCAGACATGGGGGGCAGGTATGAAAATGTCTCATACCGGCGGACTTGCTTGTAATCTTGCACATCGGCCATGATGACCTCCTTCCTGAATGAGTCGATGAATGTTCAGAAATCAGCGGTTCTGCACGTCGAGCTTGTCGACCGTATCGAACTCAAACTTGATTTCTTTCCAGGTTTCCAGAGCGATTTTGAGTTCTGGGGAATGGCGGGCTGCATTCATCAACACTTCCTTGCCTTCCTTCTCGATCTCTACGCCACGGTTACGGGCTTCCACGCAGGCTTCCAAAGCCACACGGTTGGCCGCTGCACCTGCCGCATTACCCCAGGGGTGACCCAGAGTACCACCACCAAACTGCAGTACGGAGTCATCACCAAAAATGCTGACCAGAGCCGGCATGTGCCATACGTGAATACCACCGGAGGCTACGGCAAAGGCGCCGGGCATGGAACCCCAATCCTGATCGAAGAAAATACCGCGACTACGATCTTCAGGAATGTAGGATTCACGCAGCAGATCGATCCAGCCCAGGGTTGAAGCTCGATCGCCTTCCAGCTTACCGACCACCGTACCCGTATGGAGGTGATCACCACCGGACAAACGCAAAGCCTTGGTCAGCACCCGGAAGTGGATACCATGGTGGGGATTACGGTCGATCACGGCATGCATGGCGCGGTGAATATGGAGCAATACGCCATTTTTGCGGCACCAACGCGCCAGACCCGTGTTGGCGCAAAAACCGCCGGTCAGGAAGTCGTGCATGATGATGGGCATACCCAGTTCCTTGGCGAACTCGGCACGTTCATACATTTCTTCCGGAGAAGGTGCGGTCACGTTCAGATAGTGACCCTTGCGTTCACCGGTCTGGGCTTCAGCGTTGTGAATGGCATCCGCCACGAACAGGAAGCGGTCACGCCAGCGCATGAAGGGCTGGGAGTTGACGTTTTCGTCGTCCTTGGTGAAGTCCAGACCACCGCGCAGGGCTTCATACACGGCCCGGCCGTAGTTCTTGGCAGACAGACCCAGCTTGGGTTTAATGGTACATCCGAGCATCGGCCGACCGTACTTGTCGAGCAAGTCGCGTTCCACCTGAATACCGTGGGAAGGACCATTACAGGTCATGACGTAGTGCAGCGGGAAACGCACATCTTCCAGACGCAGGGCACGTACAGCCTTGAAGCCGAAGACGTTACCGACCAGCGAGGTAAATACGTTGACGACTGAACCTTCTTCAAAAAGATCAATCGGGTAAGCAATAAACGCATAAAAGGCCGCGTCGTCACCAGGAACATCTTCGATGCGATATGCGCGACCTTTGTAGTAGTCCATGTCGGTTAGCAGGTCAGTCCAGACCGTAGTCCAGGTGCCGGTAGATGATTCTGCTGCCACCGCCGCCGCCGCTTCTTCCCGATCTACACCGGGCTGCGGGATAATCTTGAAACACGCCAAAAGATCCGACTCCAGCGGCACGTAGTCCGGAGCCCAGTATGTGTGGCGGTACTCCTTGACGCCGGCTTGATATTTACCAGCCATAAGATTCCTCCTAAAGTATCAGTCTAACTTGACCTGCAAAGCTGTAACCCTTGACGAATGTACAAAGCCTATTCCATAAGGTAAAGTAAAAAGATATTAATGTTACCTTTTGGAAAAATAAAACCTTGATAACCCGTCATCCGACCCTGCACCAATTACGGATATTCACGGTGCTTGCGCGACACCTTAACATGACCCGCGCTGCGACGGAATTACACCAGACGCCATCGGCGCTGTCCATACAGATCAAGCAACTTTCCGAAACCGCCGGTGAGCCGCTCTACGAACAAATGGGCAAAAAGCTCTACCTGACCTCTGCAGGCGAGGCTGTGGCCCGGGCAGGTCATGACATCCTGCGCCGTCTGGATGCCCTCAATCAGGAACTGGATGCCCAACGTAATCTTGAATCCGGCACGCTGAATCTTTCCATCATTTCCACTGCCGAATATTTCGCGCCCCGTCTCATTGGCACCTTTTGCAAGGAACATGCCGGCATCGAGGCGCATCTGGAAATTGCCAACCGCGACAGTATCCTCGAAAGGCTCAAGCAGAATCTGGATGACATCTATATTATGGGGCAGGTGCCTGAGGATATTGATGGCGTTGCCCGCCCTTTCATGGATAATCCGCTGGTAGTGCTGGCCCCCGGCGATCACCCACTGGCCGGACAAACCCGTATTCTCCCCCAGCAACTGCGCGACGAAGCTTTTATTCTTCGTGAGGAAGGCTCAGGCACCCGCCTGACTGCCCAGAATTTTTTCCAGGAGCGGGGCATTCAGCTCAAAGTCAGAATGACCATGAGTAGTAATGAAGCGGTCAAGCAGCTGGTTGCCGGCGGATTGGGCTTGAGCGTCCTGTCGCGCAATACCATTGCCGCAGAAGCCAATGCGGGCAATATTGCGGTGCTGGATGTGGTCGGCTTTCCGATCCTCAGACACTGGCATGCGGTCTACCGCAAAAACAAACGGCTGACCGCCGTCGCGCAAAAATTCATGGATTTTTTGCTGCAGGGTCATTACTGATTCTTCAGGGACATGCTGAATGCGGTTTTATCTTGGCCGATCCCGGCAGCCGTGCCATTATTCCGCGATGTCTCCGCCCGTTCTAAAACTGCATGAGTAAACACCCCCTGCGCAGCGTATTGAAAGTGGGGAGCAACACCCTGCTTTCCCGACTTCTCGGTTTTGCCCGGGACATCATTCTTGCTCATCTGTTTGGTGCGGGAGAAATGGCTGATGCTTTTTTTGTGGCCTTCCGGATCCCCAATCTGTTTCGGCGGCTGTTTGGAGAGGGTGCATTTTCCCAATCTTTTGTTCCGGTGCTGGGGGAATATCGCGCCCAGCGAACAATGGCGGAAACTCAGGCCTTTGTCGCTGATGTCAGCGGTTGGCTGGCACTCAGTCTGGCTATTTTCACCCTGCTCGGCATCCTCGGTGCCAGCCTTGTCGTCTATGCCATCGCTCCCGGTTTTGCCGCTGATCCCGGCAAATTTCAATTGACGGTGGAATTGTTACGGATCACTTTTCCGTATCTTTTCCTGATTTCTCTGGTCGCCCTGGCCGGGGGCATTCTCAACACCCACGGGCATTTTACCGTACCCGCCTTCACCCCGGTTTTTCTGAATCTCAGCATCATCGCCGCCGCCTTGCTCTGGGCGCCACATCTGCAACAGCCGGTCATCGCCGTAGCCTGGGGGGTGCTCATTGGTGGCGTAGTGCAATTGCTGTTTCAGTTTCCTTCCCTGAAAAAACTGGGTTATCTGCGCTGGCCACGGCTGCGCCGCCGGGATCCGGGCGTCGCCAAGGTGCTGCGGCTGATGGGACCGGCCGCTTTCGGGGCATCGGTCGCCCAGGTCAATTTGTTTCTGAATACCATTCTGGCTTCTCTGGTTGGGGCTAATGTGGTTTCTTATTTATATTATTCCGACCGCCTGGTGGAATTTCCGCTGGGAGTTTTCGGCGTGGCCCTCGGCACGGTGGTCCTCCCCCTGCTTTCCCGACAGGCGGCAGAAAGCTCTGCACAATTTCCGGAAACCCTGGACTGGGCCTTGCGCCTGACCTGGCTGATCGGCCTGCCCGCCACCATCGGCCTGCTGATTCTGGCAGAACCGCTGTTGATCAGCCTGTTCCGCTACGGCGCCTACAGTGCCGCAGATGCGGCGCAAAGCAGTTTGAGCCTGATGGGCTACGGCATTGGCATTTTGCCCATTATTGCCGCCCGGGTGCTGGCGCCCGCTTTTTATGCTCATCAAAATACCCGTACACCCGTGCGTTTCGGGATGATCAGTGTGGCCGTCAATATGGGCATCAGTCTGGTGCTCGCCTGGCCTTTGCAGCAGTTGGGTCTGGCCCTGGCCACCAGTACCGCAGCCCTGGTCAATGCCGCCCTGCTCTGGCGTCGCCTGCATCGGGATGGCCTCTACCAGATGCAACCGGGATGGCTGCCCTTTTTGCTGAAATCAAGCAGCATGGCGGTTATCATGGGTCTGGTGTTATTTTTTCTGCGTGGGGATACCGCACTGTGGCTTGCCCTGCCTTTGTGGGAAAGGCTGCTGCGGGTGCTGGGCTTGGTAGCTTTGGCAGCACTCATCTATCTGGGCGGCACCTGGGGACTGGGCATCCATGAGTTGCGCGACATTATCCGAAGGAGAACTGAGCGTGTCTGACACTGACGGATTACATGGACATGGTGATTCCGTCCTGGCCATTCAGCGACCCGGCCAGATTCGGATATTCACGCTTCTGGAAGCACAACAGATTTTTCCCCTGGTGCGCAACATTACCGCCCAAGCTGTTGATGAACTCGCGCCCATTCTCGATGCCATGCGCGCCAACATGGAAAATCACCCGGTTTTACAACATCAGGAAAGCCTCTACGAAGAAATCGTGCAACGCTGGATCAACAAAATGGAGCGCCTGGGCGTGGTCGTGTCCGGCTTGTGGCTGGTGGATTTTGACACAGGCGATGGATATTTGTGCTGGCGCCACCCGGAATCGACCTTGGCCTACTACCATGGCCATGCCCAGGGCTTCGGGCAACGCCGCCCCCTGCTGGAGGTCATTCGGGAAATGCAGCCCGAATGGGCAGACTGCACTCCGATGATCTAGGGTTATCCACTAATTTACGTTAAGATGTCGCCATTTTTCCGCAAAACGGACGTGCACGGATCCCCCATGAATTTCCCAGGCTTCTTCCATCGCCGCAGCCATTGCCCTGCCAGTACGGAACTGGCGGTCAGCATCGGCAATTTTGATGGGGTTCATCGAGGACACCAGGCTCTGCTGCGGTCTTTGCAGCAAGCAGGATTGCCCACCGCCGTACTGACTTTTGAACCACTCCCCCGGGAATTTTTTCAGGCAGACAAAGCCGCACCACGACTCAGCAGCCTCCGCGAGAAAGTGCTGGCCCTGCGTCATTATGGTGTCGATCAGGTCTATTGCCTGCCTTTTGATCAGACACTGGCGCAAGTTTCTGCGGAAGATTTCATCTCCCGGATCCTGGTACAACAGTTACAGTGCCGTTTTCTGGTAGTGGGGCATGACTTCCGTTTTGGCGCCGGCCGACGCGGAGACCTGCACATGCTCCAGCATTACGGTCGGCAATACGGTTTTACGGTGATGGAACAGGCGGCATTCAGCCTGGACGGGCATCGGGTCAGCAGTACCGGGATTCGTGCAGCCCTGCAGGCAGGTCATCTCGATCAGGCCAGTCAATGGCTGGGCAGACCCTATACCCTCTGCGGAAAAATTGTCCATGGTGACCATCTCGGCCGGGAACTGGGTTTTCCGACGGCCAATATTCCCCTGAATCGCCGCCCCGTTCCGGTCCAGGGGATTTTTGCCGGACGTCTGCATAGCGAGCGGGGAAGCTGGATAGCAGCAATCAGCATTGGTTTGCGACCCACCGTCAGTGGCAAGCAGATGGTGCTGGAGGCGCACTGTCTGGATGCCGACAATCCCGATCTCTATGGTCAGCGCGTGCAAGTAGAGCTGCTCCAGCAGCTTCGTCATGAAGAAAAATACCCGGACCTCGATACCCTCAAGGCCGCCATTGCCCGGGACATCCTGAATACCCGCCGTTTTTTTACCGAACACCCTGAGGATTCACCAAACCCATGGACTACAAGCTCACACTGAACCTTCCCCAAACGGATTTCCCCATGCAGGGCAAACTTCCGGAACGTGAACCCGCTACCCTGGCGCGCTGGCAGGAGCATGATTTATATGCTTCCCTGCAGGCAGCGCGCAGCACAGCGCCGGTATTTATCCTGCACGACGGCCCGCCTTATGCCAACGGCAACATCCACATTGGCCATGCGGTCAACAAAATTCTCAAAGATATCATCAACAAAAGTAAATTGAGCGAAGGTTATCGGGTGCCCTATGTGCCGGGCTGGGATTGCCATGGTCTACCCATTGAAATCAAGGTAGAAAAAGAGCTTGGGCGTCCCGGTGAAAAAGTCAGCGCCCAGGAATTCCGCAATGCCTGCCGCCGCTATGCGGAAGGCCAGATTGGCGGACAGCGCCGGGATTTTGAGCGCCTGGGCATTCTCGGGGATTGGCAGCATCCCTATCTGACCATGCATTTTGCAGCAGAAGCCAACATTCTGCGGGAGCTGGGCCGCTTAACCGTCAATGGCCAGGTAGTGCGTGGCGCCAAACCGGTGCATTGGTGTGTGGACTGTGGCAGCGCTCTGGCCGAAGCCGAAGTGGAATATCAGGACCGCAACGATCCTTCCATCGATGTGGCCTTTGCGGTAGCTGACCCTGCCGACCTGCAGCAACGCCTGGGACTGAATGAAGCAATGGCGGCCAGCGTGGTGATCTGGACCACCACCCCCTGGACATTACCCGCCAATCAGGCGGTGGCCCTGCATCCTGAATACCGCTATGTGCTGTTGCGCAGCGGTCATCATTACATTCTGGTGGCCGCCGATCTCGCGGAAAGCACCCTCGCCCGCTATGGTGAGGCTGCGCAAGCTGCTCCTGCCGTCCTCGCGGAATGTGCCGGTGCACAACTTGAGGGATTGCTGCTGCAGCATCCCTTTCTGGATCGCCAGGTTCCCGTCATCCTCGGCGAGCATGTCACCCTCGAAGCTGGAACCGGCTGCGTACATACCGCCCCCGCCCACGGCGTAGAAGATTATGAGGCCAGTCGCCACTATCATCTGCCCGTGGACAGTCCCTTGCAGGATAATGGCCGCCTCCGCGATGACCTGCCCCATGGGCTCGGTGGTCTGAATATCCGTCAGGCCAACGAGCGCATCATCGAACTCTTGCAAGAGAACAAGGCGCTGCTGCATCTGGAAAAAATCCGTCACAGTTATCCCCACTGCTGGCGCCATAAGACCCCCCTGCTGTTCCGGGCGACGCCGCAATGGTTTATCAGCATGTCCGCCAACCAGTTGCGCGAGCAGGCCCTGAGCGCCATTGAGGATACCCGCTGGATTCCCGACTGGGGCAAAGAACGGATCGCCGGCATGGTCCGGCAACGTCCGGATTGGTGTATTTCCCGGCAGAGGGCCTGGGGTGTACCAGTAGCGCTGTTCTCCTGTGTGCAGTGCGGTGAGCCGCTCCGCGACGCGGCGACTTTTGCACGCATTGCGGACGCCGTCGAAGCCAATGGTGTCGATGCCTGGTTCAATCAACCCGCAGAGGATTTCCTCCCGGCGGATGCCCGATGCCCTGCCTGTGGGCATACCCATTTCCACAAGGGTACCGACATTCTCGATGTCTGGTTTGACTCCGGTTCGACCCATGCTTTCGTCCTCGAGCAACGTCCCGAGCTGCAGAGCCCCGCAGATTTGTATCTGGAGGGCTCTGACCAGCATCGCGGCTGGTTCCAGTCCTCCCTGCTGGAATCGGTGGCCAGTCGCGGCCGTGCGCCCTTCAAGGCGGTACTCACCCACGGTTTCACGGTGGATGGTGAAGGTCGCAAAATGAGCAAGTCGGTGGGTAACGTCATTGCCCCTCAGAGTATCATCGACCGTTACGGTGCCGACATCCTCCGGCTCTGGGTGGCTTCGGCAGATTATCGGGGCGAAATCCCCATTTCCGACGCCATTGTCAAACAACTGGGAGACAGCTATCGGCGCATCCGCAACACCGCTCGCTATATTCTCGGCAATACCCATGATTTTGACTACGCCAGAGATGCCCTGCCAAGCGCTGAATTGCTGGAAATGGACCGTTGGATGCTGGCGCGCACGGCACTGCTGCAGGAAGAAATCCGCGCCGCCTACGCAGAATATCAGTTTCTGAAAGTGCAGCAGAAACTGCATCATTTCTGCTCCGTGGATCTTGGCGGGCTGTACCTGGATATCCTCAAGGATCGTCTGTACACCTCACCAGCGGCATCCCGCGCCCGTCGTTCTGCACAGACGGTGCTGTGGCAGATGCTCGAAGCCATGGTCCGTTGGATGGCGCCCATTCTCAGTTTTACGGCGGAAGAAATCTGGCAGGAGATGCGCAACCGTTCTGCTCCCAGCGTGTTTTTCGGGGAATATCCGGCGTTGTCCTTGCCGGAAGATACGCTTGCGCTCAACGCCCGCTGGGATCGCCTCAGTCAGCTGCGGGAGGCCGTGAACGCCTCGCTGGAACCTTTGCGGCAGGACAAGAAAATCGGCTCGGGTCTGGACGCGGAACTGCGGATTTACGCCAACCAGGACTGGGAGGAATTCTTACGCCCCTTGGGAGAAGAACTCCGCTATTTTTTAATGAGTTCGGCCTGCAGCATTCTGGCCTATTCAGCGCGGCCGGAAGCCTGTGCGGAACCGCTTCCCGGAGTGGCCCTGGAGGTAGAAAGCAGTTCGGCCCGCAAATGCGCACGCTGCTGGCATCGGCGTGCTGATGTCGGAGAGCATGCCGAACATCCGGAAATCTGTGGGCGATGTGTGAGCAACCTGGAATTACCTGGCGAAAATCGGGAGTTTTGCTGATGTTACGTTATCTCTGGCTGTCTTTCGCCGTCATCATTGTTGATCAGGGCGTCAAGCTCTGGCTGAGCCACATCTGGCGGGTGGGTCAGGGGGTGGTGGTGCTTCCCGGTCTGCTCAATTTTCGTCTGGTCCACAATACCGGTGCGGCTTTCAGCTTTCTGGCCGGTGCCGGCGGCTGGCAGCGCTGGCTGCTTATCGGTATTGCCCTGCTGGTGGTGGTGGTCATCGTCGCCATCCTGCGACGCCTCAAGCCCGGCAGCACCTGGACGGCCGTGGCTCTCGCTCTCATCCTCGGCGGTGCGGTAGGCAATCTCATTGACCGCATTCGCCTTGGCTACGTGGTGGACTTTATCGGTGCCCACTGGGGCACTTTGTACTGGCCGTACTTCAATATTGCCGACAGTGCCATCAGCATCGGTGCTGTGATCCTGATTCTCGATGCTTTTCGTCGCCACTGAGTGATGCCGAGAAGCACTACGCTTGGCAGAGGGATGCTTTCAGCATTCCCCTGACCAAACATTGGGTTCCACCTACAATGGGCTATTGACAGCTCCGCCACTGTCGTCAAATCGTGACAAATTTCGGCGCCTCGACGCGTGCTGAAATTTTACGCCTTTGTTTCGCATGGGATAATATATTTGGCATAGTCCTTGCTTACTCCTCTGAAACACACGAATTGAGGAGATCACCATGGAAAGCAGCACTAACTTACTGGCCGCTCTGCGCCGGGTTCGCAGCTTCCCCAGCTATTCATCCTTCATGGCGGGGCATGAAAGACAGCGCATCAAAAGGGAGCTACAGAAACGTCTGCTGCGTTTACGACGGCAAAGACAGGGTCACCGAAACAGTTTTGTCTCAAAACAGCAACAGCTGGCCGGCGGTTTCCTGCAACAGATTTTTCACTGATCTTCAAACACAGGCGCGCTGAATATCTTTTCCGCACTCCTGTAAAAACTGCCAGCGCGCCACCCATTCATGTACCGGATGGGGAGAGACTCCGGCCATTACCTGACGGAACGCCTCAAAATCTTTTTCAACCTGTTTCAGGACGCTTAGCAAACGTCGCAAGCGCCCCGGGTCACCCTTGCGTTTGGCATTTTCAATGGCCTCTCTGGCGACAATGAGGGAGCGGGGAAAATCCATGGCTTGGCGCAAGGCGGCATCGCGTTTTTTTCTTTCGCCTCCGCCTTCACGATCAGGCATGCGGGGGACCCGCTGGTGCCATTCCTTCAGCATATCCAGAGACTGCTTTTCCAGATCCATCCGCAATTTTTCTGTAGAACCCGCCAATAAGCGGGCGCTTTTGAGTTTGCGGTCATCGTGGCGCAGTCGGGCCTGACGGGTAAGCCCCAAGGCCAGATCCTGTTCGCTGACCAGCCCTTCGGCAATCAAAAGCTTGCCCAGGCGCTCACCTCCGGCATGCTGATGGCTGAGAGCCCGTTCCAGTTGCTCCGGAGAAATGAAGCCGCTTTGCAGCAACAGTCGTCCTATGCGTCTTTTTTCTTGTTCTGTGGCCATATTTTATTGTGGGAATGTGAATGATGATAAAAACACTCAGCGCCGGTGAACCAGCCCTGCTCGGGCCTGATCCCGGGGTTTGATGATGATTTCATCGATATTGACATGAGCGGGGCGGCTGATTACCCAGACAATCGCTTCGGCAATATCTGCTGCAACCAGGGGTTCCATACCGGCATACACATTGGCCGCCCGTTCCGCGTCTCCGGCAAAGCGCACCAGACTGAATTCGGTTTCCACCAGACCCGGGTCGATTTGGCTGATTCGAACGGGTTGACCCAGCCATTCTACGCGCAGGGTTTCTGTAATGGCTTTCACCGCATGCTTGCAAGCCGTGTAGCCCCCACCGCCGGCATAAGTTTCATGGGCAGCAATACTGCCGATATTGATCAGATGCCCAGTTCCCGAAGCGGCTTTCAGGAGTCGGGGATACAGAGCTTTACTCATGCGCGCCAGGCCGAGGACATTACTGTCCCACATGCGTTGCCAGTGGGATTCTTCCATATCGGCAATGGCTTCCAGACCCAATGCCCCGCCCGCATTGTTGACCAGCACATCGACAGCTTCGGGTAACTGATCCACAAACCGACGGACACTTTCCGGGTCAGTGACATCCAGGGCCAAAGCCACTCCCTGGATTTCCGCAGCCAGGGCCTGGAGTCGCTCCAGGCGCCGGGCACCCAGATAAACCTGGTAGCCTTGTCGGGCAAGTTGACGGGCTGTTTCTGCACCAATTCCAGAAGAAGCTCCGGTAACCACGGCGCAGGGTCTGGACGCGCTCATGCCCAGCCCTCCGGTTCATTACCCGCCCGCCATTTGATGCTACAGCCGACACTGGGTAAAGTTTTTGCGGGAGGATCACGGCCATCCAGCACGGCAGCCACGGCTGCTGACAGATCGTTACCAGTAACCGGAAGCGTGTTCTTGGGACGGCTATCATCAAACTGCCCGTGATAAAAAAGCTTGCCGGCCTGATCAAACAGAAAAATATCGGGGGTGCATACAGCGTTGAAAGCCTTTGCCACACTTTGCTCCCCATCAAACAAATACGGGAAATCATAACCTGCTCGCCGGGCTTCCGCCGGCATTTTCTCGGGAGCATCTTCAGGGTAGGTTTCCGGGTCATTACTGTTGATGGCGACCACCTGTAACCCCTGACGCTGCCACTGCCGGGTCAGTTCCCCGAGCTGCTGGCTGATATGTAGTACATACGGACAGTGATTGCAGATAAACAGTACCAATAATGGCTTGCCCTGGGCAGAGCTGCTGGACCATTGCGTTTTATCCCCGCCCACGGGCAGAGAAAAAGCGGGCATGGCCCCACCTATGGGTAAATCTTTTGCTGTCATCGCCATCGTTATATCTCCTTGAATTCCTGATACATCATGTGGTCTGAAAAGCATCGCATGGGTCACTGGATACCCGGTTACACATAGATTTTCATGCGGGCGCTGGTTGCAGCCCTCCAGACAAACCCTGCTCCGGCAAAGATTCCAGTACCCAGGTACCGTTTCCCTGCAGACGCAGACAACGCTGATGAAAGCGCAACAAACTGGAGCGATGCCCCACACTGATCATGGCCGTTTCCGGCAGAGCCTCTATGAGTAACTGGTACAATTGACACTCAGCGGGCTCATCCAGGGCCGAACTGGCCTCATCCAGAAACAGCCACCGGGGTTTTTGCACCAGCACCCGCGCAAAGGCCAGCCGCTGTTGTTCCCCCAAGGATAACACATGGGACCAGAGCCGGGAGTCCTCCAGCTTATCCTGCAGCCCGGACATCCCCACCAGACCGAGAATCTGCTGCAGGCGCCGGTCATCCATGTCCGTCACGCCAAAAGGATACACCAGCACTTCCCGCAGGGTGCCGAGGGGGAGATAGGGCTTCTGGGGAAGAAACAAGGGACGTTCGGCCTTGGGTAGTCCGATTTCTCCGTCACCAAATGGCCAGATACCTGCCAGCCCCCGGATCAGGGTACTTTTACCACCCCCGGAAGGCCCCATGATCAAAAGCCTTTCTCCACCTTGCACGTCGAGATTCAGGTCATGCACCAGCTCCCGACCGTCGGGTAAACGCATATTGAGATGCCTGACCTGCAAACAGGGGGCATCACGACATTCAATCTGATAGTGGGTTTCGCGAATGACCCGCACTTCTTCCATGGATTGTTCAAAATAGCGCAGACGATCGACCACCGCATGCCAGTTGGCGAGACTGCTGTAACTGCTGACAATAAAGGACAGAGCACCCTGCACCTGGGCAAAGGCGGCGCCAATTTGTTGTAGCCCGCCAATACCAATGGCTTTGTTCACAAAATAAGCGGGCAAACTGACGATGAGTGGAAAAATGAGAGCAGCCTGGCCATAACCCGTCACCCACCAGTTGAGGCGCATGGATCGCCAGATAATCCGCCAGTAATTGGCATACACATTGGCGAAACGCTGGAGAAAATGATGGCGTTCTTCACTCTCACCGCCGTATAAAGCCACGCTCTCGCTGTTTTCGCGCAGGCGCATCATGCTGAAACGAAAATCGGCCTGATAGCGTTCCTGGTTGAAATTGAGTTTGATCAGCGGGCGGCCGATCAGGGCCGTCAGAATCGTGCCAAACACGGCATAGATCAGAGCCGCCCAAACCAGATAACCGGGAATGGTATATAAAGCTCCATTCCAGGGAATGGTAATCATGGCCGACAATTCCCAGAGCATGAAGACAAAGGCTGCCAGCGTGGTGATGGAGCTCAGCATGCCGATGATGATGTTCAGGGTCTGGTTGGTAAAACTGGCCAGGTCTTCGCTGATACGCTGATCGGGGTTATCCGTTCCGTCACCGAGTACCTGCATGTGGTAAAAAGTACTTTTGGACAGCCAGTTATCGAGATAATGTCGAGTCAGCCACCGTCGCCAACGAATTTCCAGCATCTGGGTAAAGAAAACCTGAGACACACCAGCCGCAACATAAGCAGCCGCCAACAGCAGAAAAATCAGCATCTGGTACCAGGCTGCATCAACGGCAAAATGCTGCAAGGCGTTCCAGAAAACTGCATACCACTGGGTCATCTGGTAGGAAATGAACACCATGAACAAATTGAGAAGAATGATCAGCGCAAAAACACCCCGGGCACTCCAGCGCTCTTCTGAATGCCACCAGTAGGGTTTGCTGATCCGCCACAAGTCGCGAAAAAAGGCTCCGTTAAACTGCTTCATACATTCTCTCCAGCCGCTAACATCTGGCTCATCCCAACGCCCCTCCGATTTCTGCGCTTCCCCCGGCGCAATTCTTGCTATGCTTCAGGGGATATCTTATCCGTAAAATCCAGGAGAATAACATGACCCAATCCAAAAACCATTCCCGTCGTCAGTTTATCGGAGGTATGGCCGCTGTTGCCGGAGCGGGAGCCCTGGCCATCAGTGCCCAGAGCAATGCTGAAGGCTTGATGGGACCCACCAAAAACAAGGTGGTTTTTCAGCTCAACAAATCAGATCCGGCTTATGTACTGGATATTCTGCATAGTGCTGCGGTCGTCCTCGGGCACTTCAACAGCGATGCCGACATTGTCATCGACTGCTTTGGACCGGGCCTCTGGTTGTTGGTCAAGGCCCCGAAAAACCATCAGCATTATGAAAAATTCATTATGGAACAGGTTGAAAGCCTGCATATGTATGGAGTAGTTTTCAACGCCTGCGAGCAGACCATGAAAACCATTCACATTGACAAGGCAGATCTCATCCCCCAGGCGGTTCCGGTATTCAGTGGCGCTGTGGATCTCATCACCCTGCAGCAGAAGGGTTATGCCTATATCGCCTGGTAAGCTGGCCAAGAATCCATGTGAAACGGCGGTGAGGGGAGGTTTTTCTTGCGACTTTGGCCTGCGCCGTCTTTAGTTCTTGGTGAAATCCCGCCGTTTATCTGTTAATCCAGTTGCCGATGCTGCAAAACCGGTAGCTGCTTACGGCAGCGCTGCAGGAACTCCCTGTCCATTCCAGCCATCACCCAACCCGGCCCCTGTTCCATGCGGGCCAGGACCTGCCCCCAGGGATCAATGATCATGCTGCCACCAAAGGTCTGGCGACCGTTCCGGTGAAGGCCGCCCTGATCGGCGGCCAGCACATACGCCTGGTTTTCGATGGCCCGGGCGCGCAGCAGACTCTCCCAATGGGCGCTGCCGGTCTGACGGGTAAAGGCGCTCGGCACGACCAGGATTTCCGCGCCGGCATAACGCCGATACAATTCGGGAAAGCGTAAATCATAACAAATCGACAAACCCATCTCACCCCAGGGGGTTTCCACCTGCACCGGCGCTTTTCCGGGAGCAATACTGCGAGACTCCCGGTACATTTCTCCATCGGCAAGATCCACATCAAAAAGGTGGATCTTGTCATAGCGCGCCCGGCGCAGGCCTTGTTCATCGTAAACCAGACAGGCAGCGAAACAGCGCCCATCGGGTGCTGCCAGCGGGATGCTGCCCCCTACCAGCCAGCAGCCATGCTGACGGGCCTGGGCTGCCAGCCAGGACTGAATAATCCCTTCTCCATCGGCTTCCATGAGGGCCAGCTTATCTGTTTCATGGCGGCCCATGAAAGCAAAATTTTCGGGGAGCAGGACCAGATTAGCCCCCTCACCGGCAGCCTCGTGGATCAGTCTGGCGGCCTGTTCCAGATTTTCCGGAAGGCTATCTGTAGAAACCATCTGAATGACGGCAAGCTGGGCGTCCATAGGCTTATTGATCCTTTTGGAATGAAGATGAAATGCGGGTGACCAGCGGATGGGCCCATGAGCCTTCCGCACGGTAATTTAATTCTAGCACCTTCCCCGAATGTCCAAACATTGCCGGCCCCAAAAGCGGCAAGTGACCCAGCAGCCAGTCAAAACTCTGCAAGGGATACACCCGCAGATGCAGATTCATTTCCTTATGGACCATGTCCAGAGCGCCCGCCCCGTGCATGGCCAGGGCACTGGAATGCAAGCGAATATTTTTGCTGCGGGCGACACCATGAGCCAGCGTGAAATCTGCCGAAAGTTCATGAAAAAACAGTCCTTCTCCGAATAGTGGACGATAGTCAAAGGTGAGCAGATCTTTCAGCAAGGTCGTGGGATTCACGTAAACCAGCCAGGATAGCTCCGTACCGATTTTTTGGAGTCGCCCATTTTTGATGGTGGAGCGGATATTCCCCTGCAATTGCTGCACATGACAATCCCAGGGCGCTCCCGGCCAGGAAATTTTCCCGGTATAAAGGGCATGACCGTAATCCAGACTATGCATACCCAGCGCTTCCAGAGCGGGAGCAATATTCGGGCTTTTAACCGTTCCCTGCAGCGTGGTCATGGCGCGAGGGCGGGATTGCCAGGCGCCGCTGAGATTCCACTGACTTCCCGCCCAGTTCCCGCGCAAGGTAGAAATGTGCCAGCCCTGATCGGATCGTTCGGCTTCCAGGCTGACATTCTGCAGTGGATGTCCATGCCAATCCAGATAGTCCAGGTGGGCAAACAAATTCGAGGGCTTATCCGCTGCCCTCGCCACTGGCCCCTTTGCGCCCTGATAGACCAATCTGCCGATAGACTGGGGACTTTGCCAGTGCAGGTAACTATTCCTGCCATCCAATCCACCCTGCAGATGAGCGTGCTGCATAACCTGGCCCAGCCAATGTATGGTCTGCCAATGCAGATCAAAACGGGTTGGGGGCCAGTCGCCCCCAGAACTATCCTCCTGAAGCAGGGATAACCAGGCATCCACTGGCAAGTCCGCGCCCTGTCCAGTGACGATCACGCCTTTATCCGGGAGCCTGGGGAGTGGTCCCGCCCCCAGATGCACGGCTGCGCCTCGCCACTGCCAATGGGTCGTCCTGTGTTGCCATGAGAGTTGAGCATGGCCCTGCGGGGCTTGTATGGTCAGGATAAAAGCCTGATTCCAAAGCCCCTGTCCCAGTAATCTGACCGGGGCTTCACGTCCATAATTCCAGGCCAATGGCGCCGGGAGGGTGCTCCGGCTGCGTTGCAATCCGGCTTCTCCAGACAAATACATACTGTCCTGCCGCAAACTTCCAGACAGCTGGTAAGGAATGATGCCCTGCAGCCGGGATTGCCACCGTGCCGGCAGCGGTAATTTACCGGCTTGCATGTCTCCATGGAGATGCCATTGCAGATTCACTTGCTGCTGGCGATCATCCCCCTGGATATCTAATTGGGCAGGACCGCCCATAAACTGGCCCTGCAAATCGCGGGCATCCAGTCGATGCCGCTGAAAATTCACCCTTCCAGAAACAGCCCGGGCCTGCCATCCCCCCAGCTGCATGCCTGCATCCTGCAGCTTCAGGGTCCCTTGTACCCGGGTTTTTTCATGATGAAATGGCACTTGCAGGGCCAAGTGCAATTGTGCGGCACCGGAAAGCTGCAAAGGTAAAGCATGTGCATGTCCTAAAATGGGCGTCTGACGCAAAAAGGGCAAAAGTTTCGCCAATGGCAGGGTGGTATTCACTGTGCCCTCCAAAGGGGAAGAACGCCTGCTGCGTAAAGCACTCATGGTCACCCGGACCTCGTGCAGCGGCACGCCGGCCATGTCGCCATGCTGGCTACTGATCGCCAAATTGTTTCCCGTCCACTGTAGGCGTGCATCCAGATGCTGCAGTGCTGGCCAGTGGGGGGCAAAATGCAGATGTACATTCTCGAAATCGGCCTGCAAATTCAGTTGTTGCCCATGACGGTTTTCAGGAAGCCGCTGCCAGGGACCTTGCCAGCGCAACTCCGCCTGCTTTAGCGTCCCGCTCTGAAAAGCCCTGGAAAACCAGTGCTGGAGGGCCGGTGAAATTCCTTTGTGAGGCACAAAAGTGGGTATATCGCGCACCGGAAGCTGCTGGAGCTCGGCTTGCAGCCGCAGATAACGTGGCGTCAAGTGACCCTGAAGTTGCCACTGACCCGGTCCCTGGATACGCAGTGGCGATGCTTGCAGGGACCACTGTTGCCCCTGCCATCGACCGGATATGTGGCCAGACACGCCTTGCAAAACCCAGGGATGGGTAAAGTATTGGGGCCAGAGCAGTTCCAGTTGCGGACTCTGCAGGTGCAGAAGAAATGCTGGGCTTGCGCCGTCAGATCTCCCGTCAGCCCTTGTAGATGGGGAGTATTGCCCAGGGCCGGAATACCCAGATCGTCCAGCCGGGTTTTTAATTGCCACTGGACCTTCCGGGAATGTGTTGATTTCAGGAAATGCACCTGAAAATTCCGCAAATTTCCCTGCCAGACTTGCCGGGATACCTGCCGCCACGCCTGCGGCAAGAAGGGACCAGCGATGCGCATTAAAACCGCTGCAGGGATTTGCTGAATATGCAAGTTGCCCTGCCATTGCCGCTGCCAGTCGAGTTGCAGCCGGGCGGAGAGCGGCCTGGTGCCCAGTCCTCTGAGCACGACCAGCTGCAACACCCCGGAGCGGGCAGCTCCGTGCCACTGTAACTGCCCCGCAGCATCCGGACCCGGCCCTGGATGTTGCCATTGGAAACGGCCGTGCAGCATTTTGGGCAAGCCGTCCTGCCAGAGTAGATGGCCCCGGGCATTGAGCTGACCGTGCAACACTGGAAAACGCGGATCAAAGCTATGCAGCCAGACCAAGGGCAGCGCATGCAACGACCATTGCCCATGGCCAGCCGAACGGGAAGGATGGGTAAAAACCCCCTGCACCGCCCCGGAATAATCCAGATATCCGCCCTTCGCCCAGTCCAGATGCACCTGCATTTCCGGGCGCAACCCGCCGGTACTGTGCCATTGCAGCCGTAGCTGCGTCGTCCTTCTCGCATCCTCCAGAGAAATGGTCGCATGGCGAATGTCCAGACGTGCCGGATCCAGATCGGGCAGCCAGGGGCTGCTGGCCTGGCGGTGGCGCAGCCCTTTCAGCTGCCAGTGTCCTTGAGGATTTTTGCAGGCTTGTAGCGAAGCACTAGCCACCGTCAACTGCCTGACTACCAGACTTCCCCACAACAGCGGCAGGGGGTAAAGCTGCACATCCACCTGCTTGAGGGACATATCCGGGTGCGCTGGAGGCCCTGCCCGCAGCTGCTGAAAGCGCATGGTTGGCCCATTATTCCATCCTGTGCGGATGGCGCTCAGGTACACGGGTCCGGAAAACTGCTCGGCCAGGGTAGACTGCAACCAGACCTGGAGCAGCTCCGGCCTGAAGGTAAAGAGCAGGCATGTCGCAGAGATCAACAGCAACACCAGCGCTAAAAACGCCGCTGCAATCCGGACCAGGAGGAAAGGCGCCCGACCCAGGATTTGTCGCGGTCCTGAGGAGGACGGAGCATCAGCCACGGAATTTACTTCCTGGCGAGAAAATAGCGGAAAAAATGCTTGAGATTCCTGAACAAGACGAGAAGATGTACGGCATATTCAGAGTCATATCATAACCATCTTCAGGTACACTGTGAACATCTCCACTGTCATTTCCACTGCCGAGGAAAGCCCGATGACCGAAAGCACTTTACCCGCCCTGCTTACCCAAGGTCTGTCATCGATCCCTGTAGATCAGGACATCATTAGTGAGATGGCGAACACGGTCTGGAAAACCTTATCCTCCTCACAACGCCAGGTTTTATTGAATGGCCCCGCAGATTTTTTCCGCAACTGGCTGCAAGTGGCCTGCGCCAGCCCCTTTCTGCGCCAATATCTGCAGCGCTATCCGGTGCGGCTTCTGGAACTGGCCGAAGGCCATATCACCCCCTTTCCTGACGTCGAAAATGCTGATGCAGAAACCTTTAGTAGTGCCCTGCGACGCTACCGCAATGCGCGGATGATCGAAATTCTCTGGCAGGACCGCATGGCCGGTGAGCAGCTCTCAGACACCGTTGCGGCTTTGAGTAGCCTCGCCGAAACCTGTCTGCAGCAAGCCTGTGAATATGGCCTGAAATTGCTGGAAAACAAACATGGGCGGCCCTTGAATGCTGCGGGAGAACCCGTCTATTTCAGTGTCATCGCCATGGGAAAACTGGGCGGGAAAGAGCTGAATGTGTCCTCCGATATCGATCTCATTTTCTGCTTCAGCGAAAATGGCTGCAGTGATGGCCCACGCCCGCTGGAAAACAGCGAATATTTCAGCCGCCTGGGACGTTGGTTGATCCAGACCCTGGATCAACAGCTGGCTGAGGGTTTCTGCTTTCGCGTGGACATGCGTCTGCGCCCTTTCGGCGAGGCCGGCCCCCTGTGCATCAGTGCGGCGGCCATGGAGCATTACTATCAGGTGCATGGTCGGGGCTGGGAACGTTACGCCTTCATCAAGGCCCGCCCCGTAGCCGGAGACTTGTCCTTCGGAAAGCGGCTCCTGGACATGCTCCGCCCTTTTGTATATCGCCGCTACCTGGACTTTACCGCCCTGCAGGGGCTGCGTGAGGTCAAGGCGTTGATGGATGCGGAGCAGGGCGAAAGCCGTCAGGACATCAAAAAAGGTCAGGGTGGCATCCGCGAAATCGAGTTCACCTGCCAGTCCCTGCAGATTATTCACGGTGGCCGTCACCCGCAATTACGCGACAGCAACACCCTCAGCACCCTGAATACCCTGTATGAAATGGGGCTGCTACCCGCAGCGGATTTTCATTTACTGGGTAAGGCCTACGCTTTTTTACGCAATACCGAACACTGCCTGCAAATGGTGCAGGATCAGCAAACCCAGCAACTGCCGCGCAGCGAATGCGAATGGCAGCGTCTGGCTTGCGCCATGCACTACCCGGAGGTGAACAGCTTTCGTGCCGACCTGGACCAGTTGCGTCAGCAGGTCCATCAGATTTTTGTGCAGACCCTGGCTCCGCAAGATGGGCTCTCCAGTAACGCCGTCGAACAAGGGCAGCAACTCTGGCATTACGCCCAGAATCATGCGCTGGACCTGCTTCCTGAGGAACTCCTGCAGAGCCTGCATTTTTCCAGCCCCTCCGCAAGCTGGGCGCGGCTCTGGCGCTTTGCCCATAGCCGGGATGTTTCGCTGCGTCTTTCCACGCTGGGACGTCAGCGCCTGGATCAACTGTTGCCACAGATTCTGGAAATATGTGGTCAGGAAGAAAACGCTGACGACCTCCTACAGCATTTTCTGAACCTGCTCGAAGCCATCCTCAGTAAAGCCAATTACCTCGCGCTCCTGGCCGAAAATCCCCCTTATCTTGCGCACTGCAGTGCCTTGCTGCATAGTCCCTGGCTGGCCCAACAACTGGCGCGTTTTCCTCTGCTGCTGGATGACGTGCTCAGTCAGCAGCATCCTTCCGGAGAATGGTCAGGCATTCTCCAGGCCCAGTTAGCCTATGCGGAAGACCAGGAAGAACGCATGGATACCCTGCGACGCTTCAAAAATGGTGAACAGGTGCGCCTTGCCGCCAGCTTCTGGACCCGGCAATTACCCGTGGAAGATCTGCTGGGTCAACTCAGTACCCTGGCGCAATTATCCCTGCAGACGGCATTGGCCTGGGCTCAGGAAGAGATGGAGCGGCGCCATGGTCGCATCTGCGCCGGTGATGGTCAGCCAGCGGCTTTCGCGGTCATCGCCATGGGCAAGTTGGGAGGGCAGGAGATGGGCTTCGCCTCGGACCTCGATCTGATTTATATCTATGACGCCCCACCCGATGCCGAAAGCGACGGACCGGCCCCTCTCCTCGCGTCCACCTGGTTTGCCCGCCTCGGGCAACGGCTCATCCACCTCCTCAGCACCTTGACCCGCGCGGGCGTGCTCTATGAGATTGACATGCGCCTGCGCCCCAGCGGTCAGTCAGGGCCTTTGGTCAGCAGTCTGGAAGCCTTCCGCCATTATCAGCAGCAATCGGCCTGGATCTGGGAGCATCAAGCCCTGACCCGGGCCCGCTGGGTCGCCGGAGATCGACAACTGGGAGTCCATTTTGAGGCACTCCGCCGGGAAATCCTGTGCAATCCCCGTGACTCCACTACCTTGCAAAGCGCCGTGCGGGACATGCGCAAGCGCATTTTTGACAACAAAAACATAGCGTCGGGGGCATTTCATCTGAAGCTCAGTCCGGGCGCACTGACAGATATCGAGTTTCTGGTACAATTTGCTATGCTAAGTGCTTGCCCGCAGCAGCCTGAATTGTGTCAGAATACCGGCACCGCTGCAGCCATCCGTGCCTTGATGAAATCCGGTTTATGGGATCTGCAGCGAGGCGCAGCATTGCTTCATGCCTGGCAGCTCTACCGGCAAGTAGAAAATGAACGCTGGCTGAATTTGCAGGAAAATAACGTACATGCCGATGACAGCGCGCATTGGGACGCTTTGCAGGAGGCCTCTCACCAAGTGCGACACATCTGGCAGGAATGGATTGGCAGTTATACGGATTAAGGAGAAGTCAGGATGTCCATGGAAGATCGCGACGGTTTTATCTGGTTTGATGGCAAAATGGTGCCCTGGAGAGAAGCTACAGTCCATGGACTGACCCACAGCCTCCACTATGGCATGGGCTGCTTCGAAGGTGAACGGGCTTATGCCACCCCCCAGGGTGCGGCCATTTTCCGCTTGCCGGAACACACCAAACGGCTTTTCAACAGCGCCAAAATCCTGCAGATGGAAGTCCCCTTCAGCGAAGCGGAAATCAACGCCGCCACCAAAGAAGTCATTCGCGTCAACCAACTGGAATCCGCCTATATCCGCCCACTGCTTTTTTATGGTGCTGAAGGCATGGGACTGTCTGCCAAGGGGCTGAAAGTGCATGTCCTGATTGCAGCCTGGAGTTGGGGCAGCTATCTGGGACAGGAGGCTCTGGAAAAGGGTATTCGCGTCAAGGTCAGCTCTTTCAATCGTCATCAGGTAAATATTCACCTGTGCAAAGCCAAGGCGACCGGCAACTACATGAATTCCATGCTGGCCCAGCGCGAGGCCTCGTCCTGCGGATATGATGAAGCCCTGTTGCTGGACCGTGAGGGTTATGTGGCTGAAGGTTCCGGTGAAAATGTGTTCATGGTGCGGGACGGCATTTTATATACCCCCACCCTGACCAGCGCCCTGGAAGGCATTACCCGCGACACCATTATCCGCTTTGCCCGGGATGCCGGCATTCCCATTGTCGAAAAGCAACTTACCCGTGACGAGTTTTACATTGCCGACGAAGCCTTCTTTACCGGAACCGCCGCAGAAGTGACGCCCATTCGCGAAATCGATGGCAGAATCATCGGCAGCGGCAGCCGGGGACCCATCACCACGCAACTACAAAGCCGTTATTTTGATACGGTGGCCGGGCGTCGGGATGATCATCCGGAATGGCTGCATCTGGCAGGCTGAACCATGAAAGAGACTGTTCACTGTTGCAACCGGGGTTTTACGGAGGTGGAACCCCGGCAGTTGCCTCTATACTGTCCACAACCGGGGATGAGCCGCTGGAATGGTCACCCCCGGGTGTTTCTCAAAATTGAGGAAAGCGGCGAGGCCCGCTGCCCCTATTGTGGCACCCTTTATGTACTGAAGGGTGGACCTTTGAAAAAAGCGGCGGGGCACTAAGCCTGAGTCACGGCAGGCATTTGCAGACAGCACGGATGCAGATTGCAGAATTAGACCACTTGGGCGGCGCACCTGCGCACTGCCACAGCGTCCAGAAGGCCCTTGGCAGGGGGCTAATGAGGCAACCAGTGCAGAAATGCCTGGGGGCCTAGATAGCCCTCCTGCTGTGCCTGTACCTGCCCGTTGCTACCTATGGCCATAAAGGCCGGTGGACCCACCAAGTTATAGCGTTTCAATAATGCCCGACTACTGGCATCATCCTGAGTGACATCGACGCGGATCAGCACCCGGTTTCCCAGGGCTTTTTCCACTGCTGGTGTCGCAAAGGTGACCCGGTCCATCCGCGCACACTCCACACACCAACTGGCCCAGTAATCTATCAGCACCGGCTTACCCTTGGCCTGCTGCAAGGCAGCATCCAGAGCTGCCGGACTTTTGACCACCGTAAAATGCAGCGCCGCCGACGACTGTGCTTGCGTACCCTTGGTAACCTGCAGGAAACGCGCCAGAGGCTGCAGCGGATCACTGGCGCCACTCAGTGCACCCACCCCCATGACCAGACCATAAGCCAGCAGAACAATGCCGATCCCTTTCCAGAAGCGCCGCCACCCTGCAACTTCTGCCGTCAAGGAATCCAGTGCCCCCAGATATATGGAAGAAATAATGGCCAAAGCAGCCCAGAGCGCGAGACTGACCGCTCCCGGCAGCACCCGGGCCAGCAGCCAGATGGCGACTCCCAGCATCAGTACGCCAAAAATGGCCTTGACCGCATCCATCCAGGCTCCAGCCCGGGGCAGCAGCCGCCCCGCCGAGGTACCGATAATCAGCAGGGGTACCCCCATCCCCAGACTCAGAACGAACAGAGACAGCCCCCCTAGAAACACATTACCCGTCTGGGAAATGAACAATAAAGCCCCGGCCAGGGGGGCCGCCACACAAGGCCCCACAATCAATGCCGACAAGGCCCCCATGATAAAGCTGCTGAACAGATGCCCCCCCCTCCCCATCCGGGAAAGACGGGTTTGCAGACTGCTCGGCATTTGCAACTCATAAAATCCAAACATGGACAGGGATAACAACACAAAAATCAGGGCAAAAGCCCCCAGCACCCAGGGGTTCTGGAAAGCCGCCTGCAGGTAGGCGCCGGTGATCGCGGCCAACACGCCAGCGCTGGTATAAGTCAAGGCCATGCCCAGCACATAAGCTAAAGACAGGGCAAAAGCCCGGGATTTTTGTCCTCCGCGTTTTGCCTCCTGGCCGACAATCAGCGCGGATAAAATGGGAATCATCGGAAAAATGCAGGGCGTAAAGGCCAAGCCCAGACCGGAAAGGAAAAACAGCCCCAGGGTCAGCCAGAAACTGTCCTGCAGGGCGCCCGCCAAGGCTCCGGCATTACTGGAAGGATGCAATTCCCCAGGATGGGGCTGCGGAGTGGGTGTTGCAGGCGGCGCAGAAGAAGAGGCTGACTGCAGAGGTACCTGCACCGTCTTGCTCTGTTCGGGATAACAGACTCCGGCATTGGCACAGCCCTGATAAGTCGCCTTGACTACCAGCGAATGAGGTTCGGTGCCTTTCACCGCAAAAGGCACCGTCACCGTATTTTCGCCTTCCAGCACCCGCATTTTGCCGAATGCGGGGTCATTGAGCATCACGCCACGAGGAAGCGTATATTTTCCCGGCACGATGTTGTCAGGAAGCAAGGCGATTTTAATGCGATCCCGGTAAAGGTGATATCCGGGGGCGACATCCCAACGCAACTGCAGGTGATTGGGGCTGACCAGCGTTGCGGAAAAATGAAATGCCTGATCCGGACTGAGAAAATGTTCGGCAGATGCCAGGGGACTCATCAAGCCCCATAACAGAAGGGCACTACAGAAAACCATGATTCTGGCCCAAAGGGTCCTATGTTTTTGCCGAACAACCATGTTGATTTTATCCCCGCAGTTTGTAGATTCGCCCCCGGAGGGGAAATTATGGCAGCCTACTCGTCTCTGAAAGTAGCAACAAGCAGGCCATCTCAATATCAGACGGGCCGTACTAAAGTTTTTGGACCGATTGAGCAGGGCTCAGGAACTTTTTGGAATACCCATGTTCCAATCTTTTGCAAGCGGCTGTGATAGGTTGCGAGCGCATGTTTCTTCCTCCTTTGGTGGTTTTAGGGCGAATCTTCGGATTTCGCCCTTCTTTTTTCCGACCGGTCGGGATGTTATTTGCACAAAGCCACAGCATTTGCTAATATAATCTGGCAATCTGCTTCCGTAGTTTTGGATTGCGAGCGCATGTTTCTTTCCTCCTTTGTGGTTTTAGGGCGACTATAGGGTCGCCCTTTTTTACATGGAGACACAGCCATGACCACTTCTGCCGAACGCCCCTTTACCCTCGTACATGCCAGCGGTGAGCGGCTCTCCGGCCTGATCCATGAAAACCACCAGGATCCGGTGGGTATTTTTCTGCCCGGCTTTGCCTCCAACATGCAGGGTTCCAAATCCCGGTTGCTCGCGGCCTATGCCCGGCAGCAAGACTGGTCCTGGGTACGCTTTGATCCACGTGGGGTTGGTCGTTCTGACGGCGTTTTTGAGAAACTGACCCTGAGTCGCTACCTGGAAGATCTTCACCTGGTTTTGCAGATGCTGGAAAACCGGCCCGTCATTCTGGTCGGTTCCAGCATGGGCGGATGGCTGGCCACCATTGCTGCCACACGCTGGCCCGAACGGGTGCGCGCCCTCCTCCTCATCGCACCCGCCTTCAACTTCATTCAAACCCTGTTTCAGACCCTTTCTCCGGAAGATCAGCAGCACTGGCAGGATAACAATCTCCGCTGCTGGCAGGATCATTACGGGCTCGGAGAATTACGCATGCGTTTCGATCTGGTGGCTGACAGTTGGCAATATGATCTGTTGCGCTTTCCGGCGTACCTGCACTGCCCCGCTGAAATCCTCCATGGTACCGAGGACGAAGCGGTACCATTGTCGCTCAGCTATCAGTTCGCGGCTTGCACCCATTGTGAGCAACTAGCCTTGCGCCCTTTGCCCGGCATCCATCATCGTCTGCAGGGTGCCGACCAGGTCTTGCTCCATAGCCTGCAGCGCCTCTGGCCAGCGGAATAAGGCCAGCCAACACCACGCCCCCTTGACATCGAAATCTCAGCGCCTATGATTAGCACTCGATGGGTGTGACTGCTAACAACACCCAGGATGAAGTCATCCATTCACTGGTAAACACGAGGAAATGATCAATGAAACTGCGTCCTTTACATGATCGCGTCGTAATTCGTCGTCTGGAAGAAGAGCAGAAAACGGCTGGCGGGATCATCATCCCCGACACCGCCAAGGAAAAGCCGGTCCGTGGCGAAATCGTCGCTGCCGGTCACGGCAAGATTCTGGAAGATGGCAAAGTCCGCGCCCTGGATGTGAAAAAAGGCGACCAGGTACTGTTTGCCAAATATGCCGGCACCGAAATCAAGGTGGAAGGTGAAGAACTGCTGGTGATGCGTGAAGACGACATCATGGCGGTTATCGAAAAGTAATCATTGCTGAATAGTCACCCACATTCATCTATTTTGAGGAGTATTTATGCCAGCCAAACAAGTTGCCTTTGCTGAACACGCCCGCGAAAAAATGCTGCGCGGCGTCAACGTACTTGCCGATGCCGTCAAGGTTACCCTGGGCCCCAAAGGCCGTAACGTGGTCCTCGACAAGTCATTCGGTGCCCCCACCATCACCAAAGACGGTGTTTCTGTCGCCAAGGAAATCGAACTGGCCGACAAGTTTGAAAACATGGGCGCCCAGATGGTGAAGGAAGTGGCCTCCCAGGCTTCAGACGAAGCCGGTGACGGCACCACCACCGCCACGGTTCTGGCCCAGGCCATCATCCGCGAAGGCCTCAAGGCCGTCATCGCCGGCATGAACCCCATGGACCTCAAGCGCGGTATCGACAAGTCCGTCACGGTCATCGTCGAAGAACTGAAAAAACAGTCCAAGCCCTGTAAGACCCAGAAAGAAGTCGCCCAGGTCGGCACCATTTCCGCCAACTCCGATGACTCCATCGGCAAGATCATTGCCGAAGCCATGGAAAAGGTCGGCAACGAAGGCGTCATCACTGTGGAAGAAGGTTCCGGTCTCGACAACGAACTGGATGTCGTCGAAGGTATGCAGTTTGATCGCGGTTATCTGTCCCCCTACTTCGTCAACAATCAGGACAAGATGGTGGCCGACCTGGAGAATCCTTACATTCTTCTCCACGACAAGAAGATTTCTTCCATCCGTGACATGCTGCCCGTCCTGGAACAGGTGGCCAAGTCCAGCCGTCCTCTGCTGATCATCGCCGAAGACGTGGAAGGCGAAGCCCTGGCTACCCTGGTGGTCAACACCATGCGCGGCATCATCAAGGTCGCCGCCGTCAAGGCCCCGGGCTTTGGTGATCGTCGCAAAGCGATGCTCGAAGACATGGCCATCCTCACCGGCGGCCGCGTGGTTTCCGAAGAAATCGGTATGAAACTGGAAAGCACCACCCTCGCCGACCTCGGCCAGGCCAAGAAAGTCGTCATCGACAAGGAAAACACCACCATTATTGATGGTGCCGGCCAGCAGAACGAAATTAAGGCCCGTGTCGAGCAGATCCGTCGTCAGATGGAAGACGCCAGCTCCGACTACGATCGTGAAAAACTCCAGGAACGTGTCGCCAAACTGGCGGGTGGCGTTGCGGTCATCAAGGTCGGTGCCGGCTCCGAAATGGAAATGAAGGAGAAGAAGGCCCGTGTTGAAGACGCTCTGCACGCTACCCGTGCGGCCGTTGAAGAAGGCATCGTCCCCGGCGGCGGTGTGGCTCTGGTACGCGCCCGTCACGCCCTGGAGAAGTTCAAGACCGACAACCATGACCAGGATATGGGTGTGGCCATCATCCGTCGCGCCATTGAAGAGCCCTTGCGGCAGATCGTCGCCAACGCCGGTGGCGAAGGCAGCGTGATCCTCAACAAGGTAGTGGATGGCAAGGCAGGCTATGGATACAACGCCGCCACCGACGAATATGGTGACATGTTCGAAATGGGCGTCATTGACCCGACCAAGGTCACCCGCACCGCGTTGCAGAAGGCCTCCAGCATTGCCGGCCTGATGATTACCACGGAAGCCATGGTTACCGAACTGCCCAAGAAAGACGACAAAGCAGGCGGCGATATGGGCGGTGACATGGGTGGTATGGGCGGCATGGGTGGTATGGGCGGCTTCTAAGCCTTTTCATCCAGACGTCGGTACCGTCAGAGAACCGGCCTCCTTTTTGGGGGCCGGTTTTTATTGTCATGGCACAAAAAAAACTCTGTCCATATCTGCATTCCCAAGATGAGATTTTTATAGAAACTGACGATCAGGCTCGAAAGACAACCTCAGACCGTCCAAGCAGATTGGCTGTACTAAAGAACTTACACTTTCAACACACCTTTTACATACCCTCAAAATAAATAATAACACATTGATAAATATGATTTATTTTTCTGAGCAGAAAAGCATCGCACAGATGGACATATGATCGTGTTACTCCTGCATTACAAAAAATATCAGAGGGCCTGAACCACAAGAATATACAACATATTGATATATATATGTTTTAATAGCTGGCACGATAGCTGCTTTGGGTATCCCGTAACCACTACTTATTGGTGCATACGAAATGGATGCTAAAAAATATCAGTTCATACATAAACGTTCATCATTTTTGGTGGGTCTTGTGTGCGGGACGCTGTGCATAGGTTTTGCCCATGCAGGAACTGCCGTGAAGCAAATAGACCATTTAAAAATAACGGGCACAATCATTCAACAAAAAAACTTTAGTAAAACTTCTTCAGAAGCCACCCAGTCAGATCCATTCATCGGGCGCGACAACTCTCTGTCCGACAAAATGCTTGGTGAAATTGCTGGCAAGGGTGTTCCAGTCAATTTACCCTCTGTGACTCGCAACAGTAATAGCGTTGTTCTCTGGGATGAAATGCAGAATCGCTCTGGCGGCGGTAAAAGCTCTATTGAATTGGGCGGTGGAAACAATTTGCAAAGCATCAGCATGATGGCTAACCGGTGATCTGTGATCAGCTGGAAAGGATGTACAGGATGAGAAAATTATCAGCAGGCATTTTTATGGGATTAGTTTTGTCACTAAGTGGCATTTCCATGGATGCCGCCTCAGCAGCCCCTCAGCAGCCATCTCATAATCAATCTAACAGCATCATCGGAAATAACGCTTTTGCTCACAGCCAGGGTGTTATTACTATCAATCAAGTTGCTGGTAGCGGAAATGCACAAATCAATAGTATTAACATGGTTATAGGAGCCACAAAGCCAGTACCAAATAGCATTTTGGCACAAAGTGTCACGGCCCTCCCTAAACAGGCTTCGACAACGGATTCATCCAGCGATTTTAATACTGTGGGAATTACTGCCACAGCATTTAAGGGTGCTGCAGGTATTGTGCAGATCAATCAGGTTTCAGGATCTGGAAACACTTCAGCAAACAGCTTTGCACTTGGGATAGCCCCAGGTGTGCTTCACTAAGCAGTGTTTATTTCACTGTTGTTTTTTCCACTTAAGGAGATCATCATGAAAACATCTCGTAAATTCAGCCCCATTGCCTTGGCCATAGCGGCATTGTGTCTTTCCCCTCTGGCTTTTGCTGGAGCCAGTGTTGACAATTCACAGGTCACCACCACTAACTCTCAAGGCTCCGGCATGAATGGTAACACTGACTCCATTCTTGGAGGCAATGCTGCTAGAGGTTCTTCTGGTAATATTGGTATCAACATCGCTACGGGATCTCAAAACCAGCAGGGAAATGCTGGGTCATTGTCCTCGAACAGCAATATCACCTCATCTGCCAATACCGTTGCTAAAGTTAGCGCCAATCAACAGGAATTTCTGGATTATGCCTACTCAGAAATGAATGGCGCCAATCTGGTAAGCTTGTCTGGCAATGCACTTGTAGGGGCTTCAGGCAATGTGGGCGTCAATATGGCCTCGGGCACCTTTAATCAGCAACAAAACAACCTTTCGATTGCTGACAGCACCTACTCGAACCGCGCTGTCGCAACTACGTCGGCCACGCAGGTTGCTGGAACAAATACCAGCAAAACTGCTAATAATTTCGGTTATGCCGAGAATGCCAGCAACAATACGGGTCTTTACGGCAACGTTCTCAGCAAAGCTAAGGGTAATATCAGTGTCAATGAGGCTGCGGGCCTCAGCAATCAGCAAAGTAACAACCTGTCCGTTGCTTACACAACCAACAAAAAAAGTGAAGATTTCTCAGTGGGTGCAAAAGCTTCTGTCGATAACACGCAGTCCATGGGCAGTAACAATTCCCAGCAAGGTATTACATCTTTTCCAATGAATCAGATCGGCACCAGGAATATTACTGGCCTTGGTCAAAATGCCCTGAAAAGAGCTTCTGGAAACATTGGAGTAAATCTTGCGTCCGGTGACAGTAACCAGCAAACCAACTCCACCGCCATCAGCGCCACCAAGGATAGTCATAACGTCTATCATACGGATTACGCTGAAGCGACTGCAGGTGCCAACCAGCTGCAAAATGGCAATGCCACAAAGGATACCTCAGTAACTGATGGAGCTGGACTGAGTGGAAATGCAGCTCGAAATGCTAGTGGCAACATCAACATCAACGTGGCTTCTGGCTCCCAGAATCAGCAACAAAATGGTCTGGCCATAGCATCTATCGCTTCAGCGAAGGCCATGGGATCCGCAAATGCCCCCATCGAACAGGTAGCACTTCTCAACACCAGTGGTAGCCTGAACTCCACCTACACCAGCACCGTAGATGGTAATGCATTGCGGGGCGCTTCTGGAAACATCGGACTGAATGTTGCCTCCGGTAATAACAACCAGCAGGTAAACTCCTTGGCCATCGCCAGCGTAAACCGCTAAGTTTCGTCTAAGATTTCGCCACCCTTCGGGGTGGCCGTTTGCTGGAGAGTTAGGTATGTTTTCTGCTACTCGTCCTTTCATGCCTCTCGCCATAATGCTCATTGCGGTTTTTTTTATGGCTCAAAGTAACATTGTGAAGGCAGCAGCCTTCGGAAATGCAATCCCAGGCGCAGGCATAATCCACTTGCAAGTCAAGAACATGATTGAAATGCATTTTATTCATGTTGTAAGGCAGCGCACTGATTTTTCCTGTGGTGCAGCATCATTGGCAACAATCCTCAAATATGCTTTTGATCAAAATGTTGACGAAGAAGAGGTCATTAAAGGTCTTTTCACCGTGAGCAATCCGACAGAAGTTAAAAAAGTTGGCTTCTCCATGCTTGATCTCAAAAGGTACGTCGAAAAAATCGGACTTAAAGGCGAAGGCTACGTTGTCAACCCTGTAGAACTGCAGAAAATTCATATTCCCGTCATAGTTCTATTGGATCTAGGAGGCTACAAACACTTCGTGGTTCTAGAAAAAACCGGGCAGAATAACGTTTACCTTGCTGATCCGGCTCTGGGTAATCGCATTATGAAGAAAACGAAATTTATAAAAGACTGGAACAGAATTGTATTTGCTGTATTTGGTAAAGGTTTTGAACCTCACTCGGTACTTCTGACGCCACCAGAACCCCCGAGCGCGCTTAAACTTCTGCATGGCATCTTGCCAGCACCGGCTCTTATACCAGCACACTTTGGTTTTGACCAAGCAGGTTATTTCTAAAAAGAGACAGTTGCACACTTGAGAGAGGTCTCACCATGAAAACATATAATGTATATCGCTTTGCACGACTAGCAGGTTATTGTTTAAGCATATCGTCGGTTTTTGCCAGCCCCGTCGCTTTTGCTCAGACACCGATGAATCCCATAGCAATCGCTGCTCATCCCGTACCTGATCAAATTTTATCACAGATAATAGGGCGGGGAGTTCTGGGAGGAACCATTGTTTATTTTGGTGTAGAGATGCAAACCAACTGGACATCACCCACTAACCGAACGCCCATGCGCAGCAGCATGAATATCGCACTTAACAGTCAAGGGACTATATTTAAACCCACCATCACTTTCACTATGGATGGCATGCTCCCAAAATCACAGCCCTCAACAGATAACATGGTAAATGGCGAAGGACTAAATAATATTAAAGGGGTAACCCAAGCTATCCAAATAGGGGGAAACGACAACAGCGTGAGTAATGGCATGTCTTTAAATGTAATCCACGGTACACCGAAAATCACTAGTAGCGCTGGCGCACCAATCTCTCTTGGCCAGCACACTGATCATGGAGTTACGCTAACAGTCCTACCCGGTCAATTATCTATGGAGCTCAGTAATGGAGCTACCCGTATCCGCCAGGGAATCGGTTCAAATGGAGTATTCCAGACTTCCCAGGTAGGAAGTGATATGAACAATATTCAAAATCATATGGCCTTAACCTTAGGTATTAACCCTGCAAAAGCCAACACTATGAATACGGGTCAATTGCAGACTCTTCTCAGCACAATGCGAGGCATTCAATAAATAGCAACATCAGAAATTATAGGGGATCGTTGCAGTAAGTTGAAAACTGGGAGCACTGCTGGTCATTCCAGCAGCGAGGTTCATGATCAAGGATGTTTTGGGTGTGAACGCATAGGTCATACCTACATTGGCTTCAGCCACATTGGCTCCGCTCCCGACGATCGGCGTCCAGCTCCCTCCGGGAGTGCGAATTTTTGTGTCGCTCTGAAGGCGATCAGCAAAAGATGTGCTCAAACTCAAACGATCGTTGAGTGCAAAAGCAACGCCGAGGTTGTACTGAAAGGCATTTCCTAAAGCCACCTGACCAGGCTGTATCACATCCGGAGTCGTACTGATATCAGGAAAATTCTTATTTAGATTATAATAATAATTGACACTACCGAAAAAAATCGCCGGATCAGAAGTAGCCACAAAGGACAGACCTGGAGTTAAAGTCCAGACACCATTACCGGTAGGCAAAGCTGTAGGTACTGTCAAATTACTGTTGTTAGAGTCAGGTTGATAGGTTTTGATACCATAGGGATTGATACCAGTAGGAGCAGTGATCAACAAGCTTCCTGTAAGACTCGGCCAGTTTTTGCTTTCCGCTAGCAACTGGTAATAAGCACCAAAACTGATATCACCGAGGCGGGGACCATGAGTTGTAACTGTAGCCTGCCCCAATGTATCGGCGGCATAACCCTCCCCTCCAATTTGATAGGTAGTCTGTCGATAGATGAGAGGAACGTTCAGGACTAATTGCAATTTTTTGGTAAGTGGATAGTATGCAGATTCGGTGAACGTGTAAATGCTTGATTTTACCTTGGAAACACTAATATTTCCCAGGAAGATTGCACCAAGAGCAAGAAAACCATTAAGATTGAGCGTATTTTGATCTGAATACGCGTATGACACACTGGACTGCAAGGTTAATTGAGGATAGAAAAAATCCGAATTTTGTTGCAAAATTGCCTTTTTGCTAGCAGACTCTGGGGGAGCTTTCACTACAGCATAACCTGCGCATGCAACTTCAGCATTCAACAACATAGGGATACTAGCAACAGCAAGACAGAACATACGGCCACGATGCATAATCAAAACTCCCCCATTTTACAGGTCAAAACACCCAGTTGCTTGGCATACCCCAGCAACCGGGGTGTTTGTTACTTCCGCATGGTAGCGCAAGAACCAATAAAAAACCAGAGAAAATGTCAAAATAACCGAAAGAAAATAACTGGAGTGAAAAAAATCATTATAAACTTAAATACAGAGAACCATGAATAGAAGAAACTTCATTAAGTATGGTGCATATTACTACCTGGCGCCACGGATAATGACAACTTCAGACATCATGACAGATAAGCACAAATTCAAAATTATTCCTAAGAGCTTGTGGGTTTGGTCCACAAATATTACCAACTTAAAAGACGTATCTTTATTTGCGTTAAAATTCGGCTTTAATCCGATTTACATATCGTTACCACTTAAAACCAATCTATTATTAAAGAAAAATGAAATAGCACAAATGAAAAAAAATGGACAAACAATTTATATAGCCGGAGGAGATCCAAAATGGATTCAAGAAAATACTGGGGTATCACAATTCCAAAAACTCATTGAACAAGCGTTTATTGTTAATGCAGACGGCATCGCTTTAGACATTGAGCCACAAACCACCAAAGAATGGCACAGTAAAAAAATAGATATAATAGCAAAAGAATATAACAGGTTGATACAAAAGCTTGGGTCCTCCGCCTACGCCCATAAAATCCCCTTGGTAGTAACAACAACACCAGAATACAGCAAATTAAAAACAGAAACAGGAAAAAGTTTGATAGACTCGGTTGGCGATATTTCTCAGTATATAGTATTGATGTCTTATCAAAAACACACCAAAGAGGCTTTTCGCAAGGCTACAGGATCAATACAACAACTCGAAGTAAATAATACTCCGTTTTGGTTTGGAGTTAACATTTCAATCATGAAAGACACTGCCTCTAAAATCATTCAAAACACTTTGATGATTAATTCACAATTTAGAACAACCAAAGGATTTATGGGAATCGCGTTCAATGATTATGAAACAATAAAAAACATCCTCAATTAAAGAAATCATATTTAGTCTGCAAGGTCACCATCAATAGAATTTAAAGCTACTTCATCTTTGACAATAGGTTTACGCTTTGGATGCCCCCATTTTGTTCGCCAGGCGAATAATGTGCCAATTGCTCTTTCGACATCAACAATTTGCCGATACCCAAAAAATTCTAAGCTACATGTAAGCGCAACCTTAAAAATATCAATATTGCTTTCATAACGTTTGGTAATCAAATTATCAAAAACTACAGCAGAAACATTAAGAAGCCCTCCCCACAAAATTGCCAATATAAGAAAAAGCACAAGAAATTCCCAATTTATCCACCCAAGAAAAAAGAAAAAAACAACACTAATATAGCCTGTTAACTCTATAAAAGGTCCAAGCATTTCAATAAACAAAAAATATGGATAAGCAATGAAACCTACCAGTCCATATCTTGGATTTAAAAACATTCCACGACTGTGCCAAAGAGCTGAAACCAGACCCCGCTGCCAGCGATTACGTTGCATAAGAATTGATTTAAAGTCAGCAGGAACCTGTGTCCAGCAAACCGGCTCAGGGTCAAATGCAACATGGTATTCCATATTGCTTTTAACACAATAACGATGAAGACGAACGACAAGGTCCATATCTTCACCTACAGTATGTCTATACCCACCGATAGCATGAATCAGATCTTTTCTAAAAACTCCAAAAGCACCAGAGATAATTAATAAGCTGCGCATCTTGTCCCAAACAACACGGCCAGCAAGGAATCCCCTCAAATATTCCGCAATTTGAATCCTCTCTATAATTGAAGCTGGAGCTTTAATGCGTGTTACCGTACCACTAACAACCTCACAACCATTTAGGACTCTTACAGAACCACCAGAGGCAACAATACTCTTATCATAAAGAAAATGGTTAGCCATTCGCATCAAGGCATCTGATTCCAACAAAGAGTCGGCATCCATTGCACAAAAGAGGGGGAATTTAGAAACATCAAGTCCTGCATTCAAAGCATCCGCTTTACCACCATTTTCCTTGTCCACAACGAAAATATTAGAATATGCACTCGAGGCATACAAGGCATTGATAACTTTGTACTCCAGGCGTTTCTGAATAGGTTTATCAATTTTTATCAATGAAAAATGATCAACCAATATTTGAAGTGTATCATCAGTCGAACCATCGTTGACAACAATTATTTCAAATTCAGGGTAAATACATTTCTGCGCAGAGATAACAGTTTGCAGAATATTTATAGATTCATTATATGCAGGTATAATAATAGAAATTGGTCTCGGATTCGAAGTGTGCAACAAGTTTTCCAGATCCTGGTCATTCAAACGCACAATAGAATTTTTTCGCAATTGATTAAAAGCATATAAAATTATTCCACTATAAATAATTGCTAACAAAAGAAAATACAAAAGAATAACATATTGATAGGCAATCAAATATGATCCAAGATCTCTAAACATCGCGACTTTCCTCTGCAAGTACATACCGACATACCGAACTTCTAAACGGGTCGGCTTCCTTTTTGATATCATTTACAGATATTATATTGTTAACAACCCGCTCTAATTGTTCTTTGGCCCCAACCTGTAAGAGAGCTCTAGCAGCATTGAGGCGAACATAATATGCCGGATCTCCAAGCAGACCATATAGAATGTCGCTTATTTCCTTAACACGCAGGATACCAGCCGATGTACATGCGGTCGCACGTACTCTCCAATCCCGATCTAAAAATCCTACCTTAAGGGAATGTATATTATTTTCAACTAGATCAAGTCCACTTAAAGCTCTTAAGCAAGCGATCTTAATAATCGTTAAATCATCGGTTTCATTATTAGCTATATGACTATAGACATCATTTATTTGAGCACTCATTGTGCTAAGTCTAAGCTTTCCTACAGCTGATATAAGCGATGAATATATGGCATCCTTATAGTCAATTGTTTTTAATAAGATTGCTATCTCTTCAACCAGCGCGGCTTCTCCAAGGGTAGATTTCACAGAATTACCCGCCTGAATAATTAACCCTTCCTGCAATCCTCTCGCTATCTTACCATTGCTTCTAATAAAATGCACAAGCTTTGTTATATCATTATGACTTACACTTAATTTTGCGACCGAAAGAAGACAAGCAGCACTCAACTTCCCATTATTATTTTTTTTAGTTTCATTGTCAGCAGCTTCAAAGAAAAAATCTTTTAATCCGGGAAGTCCGATACGATTAAGCTGCAAATAAGCATATAACCTTTTTTCTGGATAACGACTTTTAGCCTTTTCAATATAATATGGAATAGCATCAGAAGATGAAAGTATAGCAATCAACTTATTAGATATATCATAATTGTCACTGCAGGCTAACTCCCGATATGCAGCTATCATTCCGTCACGCTCAATTTTTGTAAGCGAGGTAACCTGTGCGACAGCCTCAGTGAAACTTGTATGCAAAAAAATGTTTTTATATTTTATGGTAAATGAATTTAATTCCTTAGCATACTTTTCTGTTCTTTCTTTAGAATACCAGAGAAGTAATAATGTAATAATGAATAAACATATTATTACTGCAATAGACCATTCTAATATTTCTTGAACCTGTGCCCCATTGTTATACATGAAGATATTCATTATTTACCACCAGTAGCGTATATAACCGAGTCCACCGACACGATTATAAAGTGCTTTGCGGTATTCCATAAAAGCTTCAACCCCTATTTGAACATGAGCAGTCAGCCTATACCTATCGCCTACTCCAAAATTCACACTCGGCGTATTAAGTATTCCGAGATTTATTCCAAGATTTTCTCCTGCCATACCCCATGAAATATTACTATACAATTGATTTGTATTACTAGAACGCCATTCAGGGGAAAGCATTATACTATAAGCAGCTGTTTGTGGAACATAATATAGCGTCATACCTAATGAAGCCGGTACACTGAAATAGTAACGCAACCCTCCTGATAATACGGTTGCAGATAGCGCAGTAAATTCTAACTGTCTTATTGAACCATAAACGTTAATATTTTTAATTGACTTGGATATCCCAGCAGAAAAACTATAGTGTGCAATAAAGTTATTTTCTGGACTATACTGACCACCAACATAAGCATCATACCCATGCGGTAATGCGAAATAGTATACCCCCTCTATTTGCGTTGAATCTTGATTGAACCTGTTCCAACGACTAACCGAGAGATATAATGCGCTTTTTTTAAATGATTTATTAATTACGATACCAACTTCATTATCGACTGGATAATTTCTTGTGCTTGTGGCTGCCCCCCCATACACCATTAGATAATTGGTATAATATTTCGAAATATTTTCTCTAGATGCTATTAATAATTTTTGTTTTTTTGGTAAAGTATTATAGTATTCAAGTGCCGAGTCATCATGATAGGTGCCTAATAAAAAATTCATATAATCTTTAGATAGGCTTGCATCTTGAGGATATTTTTTCAATAATTCTGTATATATATTAAGCGCGCGTATGTTTTCTTGTTCTTTTATATAAGCTCTCGCCAAAAGTACGCCTATAGTCTTATCTGGATCAGTTTCTATAAAAAATGGTTTGATAATGTTTATTGCTTTTCTAGACTCTCCTCTATCGATAAAAAATGCCGCCCGGGATATGGCAATTTGTTTTTCTATATTCTCGGCTTCTTCACGCAAGGAAATATTATCTGGGTATTTTTTTATCATGGCAGTAAAAATTTCAAGGGCTTTATCAAGGTGACCCAATCTATATTCTGAGCGCGCCACTATCAACCCCGTTCGATAGGTGTTTATCCCTTGTTTAAATAATGGATTGCCAAGTTTTATAGATTTTTTATAATTTTTTCTGTTAAAATAATCTTCTAGCAGCTCTATTTCCTTAAAATTGTGGTATTTTGCTTGCAGCATGTTAATTTCTGGATTCCCAGGATAACGCATGGAAAGTTTATCAAGCGTCTTTATAGCCTCATCCAGTTCATGATTGGCGAGTAGTGCTCGCGAATAAAGGATTCCTGCATCATAATTGCCATGGGTTTCAAGGTAGTATTTTCTAGCTACAACCAGTGCATCTTTTCTTTGGTTGTCTATCAACAATCGGTTTACTCCCTTCTCAATACTTTCTTGTTTTATAATTTCCCCCGATGCACCCAGAGGAATTAATAGCATTGCAATCATCAATGTATTAAAAAACAATAAAGTTTTATTTTTTTTAGAGCTAATACAAAAAAAACCTCCTAGAAAATCTCTCCTAACCATTGTCCCCTTCCCCTGTTTTCTTATAATCATTTACTGCCAATAACCTTGAGACTCGCGCCCTAAACCTTAATAACCCTTTCATACATGCATTTCTAGGTGTTTAGCAATTAACGTGCCATATTTTTATCTTTGAATATCAATGCGTTGTAATTCTGCTTTATATTCAAGGCGCTTTCTCTGTAAGGCATTAATTACATAAATAAGAAAAAATGTAAAATTTTCTTTTTAATCATATTGTTAATCACAAAGTCAACTTGATTCATATTTATTACAACCATTCAAAAGTCCTAGCCTTTGCACAGTGATAAAGTAAAATATCAGTATGCAATTAATTCCTAATCTTCAAACACTTCACTGCTTGGTGATTAAAAAAGGTTTAGACTTCTTTATTCTATAAAATTGTCGACAGTTCTTTGTTTATAGAACCTTCAAGGGTTTCCTATCTAAATCTTGTAGTTTAGTGTAACAACGTAACGAGGATATTTATGTTATTGGCGGAGAGGGTGGGATTCGAACCCACGTGGGGCTATTAACCCCCATCCGATTTCGAGTCGAATAACCACCCCATGCAAAAACAATGCCTTGCAATGTTTTCAATAGGTTACAACTCCCGCAATTTCCCAAAATCACCCGTTTTTTCCCGAAATTGCACACCCAATTGCACACATTGCACACATTGCACACGTTCCGTTATGCTCCTTCATACCGCTATAACACAACAGCAGAGGACACCATGGCGAGCATATTTCAGAACGGCAAATTCTGGCGGGCGCAGATTCGCCGGAAAGGTTATCCCATCATGACCATGACCTTTGACACAAAGTTGGAAGCCCAGCGCTGGGCGGTCGAGAAAGAAACGGAAATTGGACGGAACAGCCCGGAACAGGTGCGCCAACGCATAGAAAACCGCCAGTTTACCCTGAATGATGCGTTGGACCGATACGAAAAAGAGGTTTTGCCGGGCAAGAGCCCCTCTGCCAAGCGTACAGAACCGTCCATGATTCGCGGGCTGCGGCAGGCATTGGGCACTCTGCCCTTAGTGGATGTAACGGGAGGGCAACTCACGAGTGCCATCCGCCGTTGGCAAAATGAGTGTGAATGGGGCGCAAATCATATACGCCTACATCTGGCGTTACTGTCCTTTTTGTATGGTGTGGCCCGCAAAGAATGGGACATGCCTGAACTTATCAATCCTGTCCCTCTGGTACGTAAACCCAGACTCCCCAAAGGACGCGACCGGCGATTGGCTGGCGATGAAGAAAGCCGGTTGCTTCGGGAATGTGAAAGCATCGACCCTGAACTAGCGGACATCGTGCGCTTTGCCATAGAAACCGCCATGCGCCAAGGGGAAATAATGGACATGACCTGGGAGCATGTGTACCTGGACCGACATATCGTATTCCTGCCCCGCACCAAAGACCCCAAAATAATAGAAAGCCGCACCGTACCCCTCTCCGAAGCCGCTGAAGAGTGCCTAGTGCGGCAGCGAGAACGCCTACACAACAGTGACAGGAACATTTCGCAGCGAGTTTGGCGGATACAGGTAGAACAATTAAAATATGCTTATGCCACTGCCAAACGTCGTGCGGGCATCACCGGACTGACATTTCATGACCTGCGCCATGAAGCCACCAGCCGCCTGGCAGAGAAAGGCTTGCCCATTATGACGCTGCAAGCTATTACGGGACATAAATCCATGCAGATGCTGAAACGCTACACACACATATCGCCCTCTGCCCTGGTGTCGGCATTGCGAGGGTGAGCTATCCACAAACAGCTATTCCCGGACTTCGTACTGACAGCGACAATGCCCAGCCGCCCCCCCCCGCTATTATTTCTGTGCTACTCTTATTAAGTATGACAACAATATCAATTATCACCATTAAATATGGCCGTCATACTTAATATGTGAGCATTAGCCCGCTTGGGACCAGAGGGCGGCTACAACCAGAACACCACCACCTTTTTGCCGTCCCGTTGCTCGATATGGCAGGCAATGGGTTCCCCCGTCCGGTCCAGCTTTTCCAGCACGACAGACCGATTGGCGTCCTTGCGATACAGCCAGCCCAGAACGGGAGTATAGCTGCCGCCTGCAAGGCCATCCAGCCAGATGCCTACCGCATCCGAGTCAAAGGGATTGTCACTGTCACGCTGGATAAATGCCGGAAGGTCGCGGGGAATGCCGGATAGACCAGAGAGGGCAGGGAACTCACGGTTAAAGGCGAGATTGGATTGGCGTTTCATGGGTCGGTCCTCATGACGGGTTACATAAGGGTATAGCGGATGAGGGAGCGGTGCGCAGCGGGGGATTTGGTCAAACTGTTGTGGTAACATATAACGAATGCTGGATAAATCTACTTGGTTAAAACCGGATTTCAGGAGCACACAATAAACCCTATGGAAAAGGAAATTATCTCAGAAGGCTTGCAGTCACTGCGTGATGAGTTTGTCGCACTCCGTGCCGAGCTGCGCATAGAGATGATTACGATGAAAGAACGCTTGAGACGCATTGACGAACGGCTTGCTGATAACCCACCCCCTATCGAAAATCCCCGGCGTCTGCTGCACATCAAAAACTGCGCGGATTATTCGTCCGCAGACATCAATCAATTATCAGAACGCTTAGGTATTTGCGAGCAGTCCGTCAGGGTGCGAATAGAAAGATTGGGAAAAAGTCTGGCAACTTTGAGTGGACATGCAACGATTCCTGAGGATGAATTATCCCCGCACAAAAAACTGGACCTTGCAGAGGCACAAATGCTCAATATGCTGACCTTTGAGACGCTTTCCTGACACGAAGGGACTGCATGTGCAACGTATCGGTTTACAAGCAGACTGAAGCGTAAGCAAGGAAGTTATTATCCTCCGGTATAGGCAAAGGATAACAGGGTCCTTTTGGCGTGTCGCACAAAACAAACGTCATCCTGGAAGGTGGCTTTTCGTACCACTTCCGGCGTGGCATAAGCTGTAGTGACCGAAATTGGCCGCAGTGATACCCTTGGTCTGGCTGCGGCGCAGGGCGTAAATGGCCTGCAATTCGCTACGCACTACACTCAACTCCATGTCAATGCTCACCATATTGAAATCCTGTTTTTCTCGACGATGAAGCAGGCGATGGCGTAAATCCTGGAGTTCTTGTATACGGCTTGTCCAATCTGTTTCGTTCATGCGTTCTCCTCCTTTTTATTTACCCCGGTTTGATGTTGGGGATAAAGAACTTGATTCATGCGTGTCTGCGGTTAAGGGTTCCACCACGCAATCTGTGAGTCGCTAGTGGTTATGGCTGTCAAGGGCACTGAGATAGTGTAAGAGGTAGGTGATGGCGTGGCGGGGGTGGTTTGGCATCCACCAAAAAAGCAAGCAAAGCCATTAAAAATGCTTCCAAACAACTGACCGATACCATTAAACAATCCGGGAGTGCATGCCTGTGTGGCCTGCGCAGGGCTTAATGTAATCGAGATAGGGAGACCAATGGCTTGTTCCTTAGCGCCTAGCGGCACAATGAATGTGGGCTGGGATTGTGTATTAGCCGTTGCTGCAGATTTTTCCATGCCATATTGTTCCCCGTTTAAAATATGTTCAACGCCAACCATCTGTGCGTTGGACTGGACAAACAAGTAGCTGACACTGGCTCCGACCAGCAGAAAAATGAGCAAGGAAACGAGTATTTCCACTAAACTGAAGCCGGACTCATTGCGTTTTTCCCGTTTATTGGAAAGTAAGTTTGGACGACCCATCGGTTATGCTCCAAGTAAAAGGGGATGTTGGGTTTTTGGCTGTACAAGCCACAGGAAGATGGGGAATGCCATTATCCGGGAATCCTTTAGGATTCAGTACCAGACAGCTAAATGATTTATTATTCAATGTAATCTGAACGTTTTTCGGAAGTGCATAATTTTGGCTAACCGGGTTACTCCCCAACGATATAATGCTAAGTTGCCCATTGTCGGCATTCCAGGTCATTTCTGCGCCTTCGTCCGTGAGCGCCTTTACGGTAAATTGACGCACCGCCCCCTTGAGAATGGAACCAGCAGTCGCGTCTGCGGTCGGCGAAATCCACGATACCACCGCGTACCCCCCTGCCGCCAAAATCGCGAGTATAGCCAGAACGACCAGAGTTTCCATCAACGTGAAACCACGGTTTTGCGTTGAATTCATTTTCAGCTTATCCATTGCAACCCCAAAAGACCGATAGATTCCTGGGTCATACTACTGATGGATGGTGAAGTCGCACTATATTTTGAGGCGTTCAGGACGGTTGGATTGAATGTGGATGGGGCTGCATTATTATTGTCTATCGTGGTGGTTCCGGACAGATTATTGCTTTTCCCCTCTGCGACAATAAAACCATATTCTGTAAGGTTGTCGGTGGATAAGTTGCCGCGCGAAAGAATATCCCCGTAGACGGAAGCGTTATTGCCTATAGTCGTCGTACCATCCGCATACAGCGCAATATTACCGATGCTCGCAGGTATATATTGTGTTCCCTGCGGACCACAAAAGTTAGTAGGATAAAGCCCCGCTGATATTTGGTTGGCAGTTTGCGTCGGCCACCCGCAAACATCGGTGGGACCCGCGTAATTGGGAGCGTAAACCGTACCATCGTCTTTAATGTTACCGGTGCTGATAATGGCGTTATCCACAACTCCGGTGGACAGGGTCACATTGCCGTTAAAATAAGCGGCACCGGGAATCAAAAGAGCGGGCGTCGTTGAGGACGATGTAGTTCTCAAGGTCCATGTGCCATTGCTGTACGAAAGTGAGGTACCTGGTGCGAAAATCGGAACCCGGTTATAACAGTTCCCGGTCCACCATGAGTAGCCCGTACAAATCCCTTGACTGACCGCCGTAGGAGATAATCGGTATGGCCCATTATCCAAATTTTCATTTCCCGCAATATTTTCCAGTGAAACTCTCGGATACGTTTGTCCATTCATCGGCGGCTCAAATATGAGATTCGCTTGATTTTTGAGCGTTCGCGCTGAAATGTTGACCTGTGATTGTGTGGAGTGCTGAATGATAGACGTAAAACCCGTAGGAGCCGTACCACCGCTAGGTGTAGTTATGGTCTTTGAAGTTTGCAAATAGGTATGCTGTGCTGCCGGAGCCTCATTCACAATTTTATCAGCCGTGGTTTTTCCGTTGACAAAAAGACTCGTATTTTCTACGCCGGGAGCATAGGCGACCGGGCCTAGCACGGCTTCGGCAATAGCTGATGATTGACCACTCATTCCCTGAGAAATGACGGTAATCAAGCCGGGGGCTGGCGGAACTGCGGAATTATCCGACGTTTTCTCGGCGGCAATCTGATAAGTGTTACCCACTATACGCACATCCACGGTGGCGTTGATATACGGTGTGCTGTTTTTTAAGCTAATGTTCTTGATGTCTAAAGCGCCGGGCTTAAAGTAGCCGATGGCACCTAAACCGCCGTTGGGGGGTATGACCGTGTTGCCACTGGAGTTCCCCCAAAAGGCATTGGTGATAGCGCTGGTCACTTGACAAATCGGGTTGGTCCCGCAGCTGGTTTGTGCGCCATGTGCCGTGTTCGGTCTCGTCTGTACCGCATTCAGAAAGTCTTTCACCCCGGCTATACCGACCAAGGCTGCCGTGCGTGATTCGTTATAATTTGCCATTTGGGCCGTAGTTTCGGCGTTTTGTTGCGTCAACTCAATGGAAGCCGCAGCAATCAGTCCCGCGATGACGGAAAGGGTGATAACGGACAAGATTAATGCGGCACCAGATTCTTCATTTTCACGGTTTTTACCGGTCTTGCGTGTGGCCTGGCTCCACTTTTTAACCGTGTTTACATGGCGGGTAAGCATACGGACACCTCCGTTGGAGCCATTCCATGGGCAGATTTGTCCGTAGCGACAATGGCTTCTGGTGTTGTTCCTGAGTAAGCCTTGCCCAGACAAACCGTGTCATTCACCGGTTGAGAAAAAGACCAGCCCTTACCGACCGGATAATCCGTTGTCTGTTGGTTACTGTGTATAGGAGAACCACAATCGGAATGTCCATTGTTCGCGGAACCTTTTATGGTATAGGTCAACATATTCCCCGTAAGTTGCAACGTACCCTGGCACAACTCATCGCCACCTTTGGTGTGCGCAGTCAGCCAGTAGAAAGAGATGGAGGAAGCCGTGACGGCTATAGGCTGCGCAGGGATTGTCACTCCTCCATTCAAGTTTGAATTACCTCCCGTAGCCGTTGTGTGAAAATGGTTGTAACCACCAAAAAACAGTTCGTCAAAAAAATTGTTACCTATATTATTAAAGAAATTAAATCCTTCACCAAAAATCCCCTGACTCGGGCAGTTTCCATATAATAGGGTACTGAAGAAACTGCCAAAACTGAATGGTGTATGCCCGTTATTTTCCTGTGTGGTACCGCTCGAAAGCACCGGTGCAGCGATGGAACCCGCAGACGAAACGGTATCATCCAATGCGGCTTTCATCATCAAAGCTTTCTGTGTCCGTTGGGCCAGATGGTAGGTGGTCATTTGTTGCGCATATACACCCTGCATAAAATACAGTATGCCCGTTGACATGATGCCGACAATGGCCAGGCTGATCAACAATTCAACCAGGGTAAATCCTGCATTTTGTGACAAGGAAATGGATTTGTTTCCCTGTCGTGAATCCGTTTTGTCATTTTTCCTGTTGGCGGCCATCTTAAATATCACCCACCCTGCGCTTTATCTGCACCACATCTGCAAAGGCCAGAATAGCTGCAAAACAAAATGGCACCGCCATACGGGCCATGTCCAGTCCGCTGATGGGGATGTGCTGCACCATCCACCAGACCGGGAACAACAGGACATAGACGATGCTGACGATGGCTATGGCTGCCGATGCTATCCAGGCAGAAAGCCCTAACAGGGCATCGGGTTGTCGGGCATAGGCCCAGTGACCGAAAACCCACAAAGCCAAGGCGAATCCCAATAGCGTCCATGCAATAGTCATATTCATCAGCCTACCCCGGACCCGTGCAGGATGGCCTTGCCCATATCCAGCATGGGCAGGAACATGGCGACAATCAGTGTACCCACAATGACGCCCAGCAGTATCATGATGAAGGGCTCTAACAGTGTAGACATGCGGGCCACCATTTCATCGACTTCATTGCTGTAGTGGTCGCCGGTCTTTTGGGCCATGACTTCGACATTGCCCGACGATTCACCAATTGCTAACATGCGCACGGCCAAATCCGGCAACCGGGTTTCGGTTAAACCATCCGCTATTTTGCCGCCTGCCAACACGCTTTGTCGTGCCTTGGCAACACCGGCATCAATGACGGTATTCCCCGACACATGGGAAAGGGTTTCCATGGCTTCTTGGATGGGAACGCCTGCGGAATAAAGCAGTGCCAGGGTGTGCATGAAACGGGCGGTGGCTCCGAGTAACATCAGCTTGCCGATGACCGGAATCCGCAACAGCAGACGGTCTATGAACCAGCGCACCTGGTGCGAGCGGTTATAACCAAAAACCAGCAGCACGACGCTGAGCAAGGGCACAAATACCAGGAACAACACATTATTTTTCATCCAGTCGGAAAGATTGACCACCATCTGGGTCAATTCCGGCAGTTGCGCATTGAAACTATGGAAAAGATGGGCAAAAACCGGAATCACCTTGACCATCAGAATGACGACCACCACAATCATGACAGATACGGTGACACCGGGGTATATCAAGGCGGAGCGGATTTTTTTCTTGATACCGTAATCTTTTTCCTTAAATTCAGCGATGTTCTTCAAGACCGCTTCCAGGACACCGCCCTGTTCTCCGGCGCGAACAAGATTCACGCTGATATGGTCGAAGTATTTCGGGTACAGGGCCAAGGCTTCCGATAGCTGCTTGCCTTCCTGCAGCGCCTGCATCATTTTTTGTACCATCCGGCGCATTGCCGGTTTTTTGGAAGTCAGGTGCAACATCTGCATCCCTTCCATGGTAGAGACGCCCGCATTCTGCAACGTGGACAGTTGCTGAAGAAACGCGACAATATCCGCAGGCTTGATACCATCGCCGAAAATCGAGCCCGGCTGTTTCCTGATGCTCAGGTGTTCCCGATGAATCATGCCGCGCCTGCGCAACTCCACTTGCGCTGCTGCGAGAGAAACCGCTTCTACTTCCCCCGTGGAAACGGCCCCCTTTTGCAGAGGGTCCTTGTAGGTCCAGAGAAACACCTGCTTTTTAGGGGCACGTACAGACGCACTCTGCGGTTTCTTCGCTGGCCGCAGGTGTGCTTTTCGGGTGGAATCCACTGCCATTATCTCTCCCCCATCGCCATTTTGGGTGAATCATGCTGGATGACTGCCGGTGTATCGTTGGCCGCCATCCGCTCTCTTAACGCAATTAGTCCACGTTCCTGTATTTGTCTAGCGGCTTCCCGTGAGATACCCAGATAATGGCCCGCTTCTTCCAGTGTCATTTCGCAATAAAAGCGCAAGTAAACGATTTGCTGCTGCTTCTTGCGCAGGGTCTGCAGGTGCTCCTGGAGGACATGCTGGTCGACCAGGTCTCCCGGGTCGTTCGTCGCCGTACACATCGCTATTTCTTGTTCCAGCGTTTGCTGGGATACCCGCTCTGCGGGTGTGGCGCGACAGGTGGGCGTATCTATTCTCTCTGCAAAACGGGAAAAGGTCATCGCCCGTCCGGCGACCTCTTTAGTCCGCTCTGTCGGTTCCACTTTCCGCGTTGATGGCGGGCTTCCGGCCTGCGCGGAATGGTAGTCGGACAGGACCACTTTCCCCAGGCCCAACGGCACATGCACTAACAGGTTCCGGTTACAGGCTTCCTGGAGCCGGTTAATCACCCAGGCGCGGGCATAGGTGCGAACACTGGTGCCTTTACAGACATCGTAGCGTGCAAGCCCCTCAAGAAACCCCATCTTGGCTTCCTGCATGGCATCTTCTCGTTCCAGCAAACCACTTTTCATGAACCGGTCTACCATGCTGCGCAATAGCGGACGGGCCATTTTCAACTCAGCGAGCTTTTCCTGCTCGGTCAGGGTTACAGTCATTGCTATTTCCTTGTTCTTCTAGTGTTATGAGCGTTTCCTTCGGGGTCGATTGCGCAGCCTCCTGAAAAAGCCGCCAGCGTCGAAATTTTGAGGCCAACAATGCCAGTGCCAGACTCAGCACCAACGCGGTGGCCGGACCGACAAACAGTCCATCGTGAAAACCCTCGCCGCCCACGCCGAACCAGAAATCGCCTGCCCAATGACCCCACTGACCGGCACCCCAGACATCATCAAAAAGCATGGCAAAGTAGGTGAGGGGATAGGCCCACGCGGGATGAAAAGCAGGACTTAAAAAAGCCAGCAGCGGCCAGACCAGGAGGCCCGCGTCCAGAAAGTGATAGCCCAACGGTCCCCAATAGCCGGTATATACACCGACGACCAAGGCCCCCAAAAACAGGCCCAGAATTATCTGTTTGAAAGGGTCGTCCTGGGGGGCGTCCTGAACTGCAGGCAGACGGTGAAAAATCCGTCCCGGATGCTGAAAAACATTCTGTATCAGTTCTCGCAACGCATAAAAATGGAACAGGGAAAAAAGCGGAAAGCGATACAGAATGAGCAGGCTGACCAGCAACGGGATGCCTGCTCCGTAAAGGCCTGGACCTTCGAGGTACACCACCAGGGGCTGTTCCTGAAAGAGCAGCCAGAGGTAAATGACGGTATGCCAGAAAGCCCAGAGGTTCATAACCGCTTATTTTTTAGCCGCCAGTAGCAGTAGTAGCAGAATAAGTCACGCCGCCATTGCTGGTGACTGTTGCAGTGACAGGAACAGATACGGATGTATCTGAAGCTGTCACCACCCCCTGCTTATACAACATTCCATTAAGGTCCTTTTCCACAGTCGCTGATGTGGGTGCGCTTAATTTGATTGTTAAAGCCGTACCGCCGGAGCTAATGGTCAGAGCGCTAGCCGTTAACTTTGCCCCACCCGTACCAGCCAATGTTTGCGGAGTTCCGGCGGTTGTGCCGTATAGGCTTGCCGGAGATAAAGTGGCTGCCACACCCGCCTGCGCCTGCGCTTCAGCAGCTGTAGCATTTGTTATGGCCTCGTGAAAATCCTGCGCGGCAGTGGTGGCTTCAGATGTGCGCACATACGCCGCATATTGGGGAATGGCAATGGCTGCCAGAATGCCGATAATGGCAATGACAATCAGCAGTTCGATGAGGGTAAAACCGCCTTCGGCGTTGGCGGCGATGGCCCCGCGCTCATCGGCGAAGGCGGTGAGTTTAGCTTTCATACTCATTTGGTGTCTCCTTTTTGTTACAAAAGATGAAATTTGTGTTACTACGTTGGTCATTGTCTGCCGTTTTGTGGGCGATGAATAGCTGTATAAACTTGGACAAAGTTATACATCGACGGACAGAGAACGGAATTCACGCGGAGTTCAGGAGATTTTGCAGGGTCCGGCAGCGTTCCAGGGCGGATTGGGTATCGCCCCGTTGCAGAGACAGATAAATTTCGCGGGCGACACAGAGTTCATGCGTGGTGGGGTCCATGACTTCTATAGGCGGCTCTGACGCACAACACAGATGGTCCCGCAGCAACTGCTGGACATCGGTAAAAAGATAATAACGCCATCCTTGCAGATTTCGGCCCTGAGACTTCAGTTTCCCTTCACGGTCCCAGCGTCGTACCGTTTCCACGGTCACGCCCGCGCTTTCCGCCACCTTTTTGATGGAGACATACTGGTCCTGGTTTTCGGACTTTTCGGATTTTCCTGACTCAGACACCGGACATTTCCCCTATGCTCACCAGCGTTTCCAGGCTCTTGCGACTATACAAGCGCCATCCGCCTATCGTTCTCCGGTCGGGCATGATTTTCCCTTCGCTCTCCCATCGCCGCAGCGTGCGCGTGGAAACGCCCAGAAATTCGGCGGCATCGGCTATGTGCATGTACTCGGATTCGGATGGTTTTTGAGCCGTGTTTTGCGATTTTTTCGGCATGGGCACCCCTAATCTCCCTCTGTGAAAGCGTCCGTCCTATGCACGCGGCAGTTATTTGGCTCCTCACCAAACCGTTAGGAAAAATCATGACAGCAATTCCTAATTAGTTGATTTTGGCGGGATGTCAACGGCATCCGCCCTTGCGCCGAACACCGTCAGTGTCTTCAGTTTACCTGTATCCGAATCTGTTTGCCCCAAAATATGGGCGGCAGCTTCTATCTGGTCCAGCCTTGCTGCGTGACGTAAATCAAACAGACGGTCCACTTGCGGCATGTACCACCCCAAACGGCGGGCCAGTTCCGCTTTTTTGATACCTTGTTCCATCATCGCCTGATAAACGCCCAGCTTGGCACATTCCAGGGCTGATGGCTGCACGGTCTTTTGTCCGGGCTTCGGTGGACGGGCCACCGGCAGGGGCTTCCGTGCATCCACATAGAAGGACAAGCCGGTTTCCAGCGCGTCGATAGCATTGAGCAAAGCCTCCTCTTCATCCGCACCAAACGTCATGGCTTCGGGCACGTCCATAAACGTCACCAGTACCGTGCCATCATCCGGGGTTAACGTGACGGGGTAATCAAACA
>NZ_JBYCKQ010000036.1:0-9648 GCF_057473465.1 Acidithiobacillus sp. TH-A117 | reverse complement strand
CCCAAAAAATGGGCCACGTACACCGGGTTGAACTGCAACCAGGTATTGATCAGCCAGATCAGACCGAAGAGGATGCGCACTGCGCCAAAAGCCCGGCGGCGTTGCTGCTCCAAAGCAAGAGAGGATGACATGATATCTCGAATTCCTGGCATAAAATCAGAAATCATTCTTGAACATAATGGCGCAAAGGTCAAAAAATGAGTAATCCCCAAGAACAATCATGACAACCTTATGAAGCCTGGCATTTGTTATATCCGTTAATAATCGGTATTTTTATACGTTGATCTTTTACTGGACACATTCCCTGCACATGAAAATTCTGGTCATTGAAGATGAAGTCAAAACATCTGCCTTTCTCAAAAAAGGGTTCAGTGAGGAAGGGCACGTCGTCGACCTGGCCAATAACGGCGTGGACGGCCAACATCTGGCCGAGACCGGCGAATATGAGGTGATCATTCTCGACCTGATGCTACCGCAACGGGATGGCTGGTGGGTTCTGCAGGAAATCCGCAAACGACGCCCGGATCAGGCGGTGATTCTGTTGACGGCCCTGGATGCCGTAGATCAGCGCGTGCAAGGCCTGCGCCAAGGCGCGGACGACTATCTGGTAAAACCCTTTGCCTTTTCCGAACTATTGGCCCGGGTGCAGAACATCCTGCGGCGCAGCAATATCCGCACCGATGAAGTGCTGCTTTACGCCGATCTGGAGATGGATCTGTTGCGCTACAAGATCTGGAGAGCGACCACGCCCATTCAACTGGCACCCCAGGAGTTTCGCCTGCTGGCCTACCTCATGCGCTTTCCCGGCATGGTGCTGACCCGCACCCGTATTGCCGAACAGGTCTGGGACATGCATTTTGAAAGTGACAGCAATGTGGTGGACGTCGCTATCCGCCGCCTCCGCCGGAAAGTCGATGATCCCTTTCCGGACAAGCTGATCCATACCTTACGCGGAGTAGGCTATGTGCTTGAACTCCGTCACTAGATGGTCATTGCAACTCAGCCGGTCCATGGCCCTGCGCCTGACGCTCTGGTATGCGCTGTTGAGCACCCTGTTGATAGCAGTGGCTGGGGGCGCCCTGTACTGGATACTGGCGGAGCAACTCCGCCAGGCAGACAGTCAGATTCTGGTCAGCAAAATCCATGCGGTGCAAACGGCACTCCACAACGCCGGTGACAACCACACGAATCTCCTTCACGAAACCCAACTGGAAGCCAGCACGATCCGGGGCATTTATATCTGGGTGACCCGCCCCCGGCAGGGAATCATCGTCCGTAGCCGCAGCTTCAACCCGCTTCTCGATGGTCACAAGGCTTTCAATCACAAGCCGCAGGGCTTCAAAACCCAACAGTGGCATTGGAAAGTAAAAAAACATGAACATTTTCAAGTGATGGCGCAACGGATTGCTGGCAACCCCGCCAGTACCATTTATGTGGCCATGCGCATCAGTGAACGCGAGCATTTTCTGGCCTTTTATCGCCATGCCCTGGCGCTGTCCGTCATTTTGGCCTTGAGCATTGCGATTCTGGGGGGATACTGGATTGCCAGACGTGGTCTGCGCCCGGTCCATCAGCTGGCGACTATCGTGGATGAACTGAATGCCAGTGAATTGCATCGGCGTATTGCCGGTGAACACTGGCCCAGCGAACTGGCCACACTGGCCCAAAATTTTGATCACCTGCTGGAACGTCTGGAAAACGCCTTTACCCGAATCTCCCGCTTCTCTGCGGACATTGCCCATGAGTTGCGCACACCCATTCACATTCTCCGAGGCGAGGGTGAACTAACCCTCTCCAGAACCAGGAACATTGAGGAATATCAGACTTGTATCGCCTCCGCCATGGAGGAATATGCGCGTTTGTCGCAAATGGTGGATGCGTTGCTGTTTTTGGCCCGCGCCGAACAAGATCAACAAGACCTAGAGAAAAAGCAGTTAAACGTCCATCAGGAGGTCGCCTCCATCTGTGCCTTTTATCAGGCCATGGCCGATGAACAAAAAGTCAGCCTGGACAATGACGTGGAAGCATCCGTCGTCGCCAATTCCGAACTGCTGCGCCGGGCACTGAGCAATCTGTTGAGTAACGCCCTTGCTCATACCCCGGCGGGGGGCAGTATCCGGATCCACAGCGCCCGAACCCGGGAGCGGCTGCAACTGATCGTCAGCGACAACGGAACCGGCATCAGTAGCGAAGCACTCGACCGGGTGTTTGATCGCTTTTACAGTGAAGATGCGGCCCGCATGCGCCGTGGGCAAGGAACCGGGTTGGGATTGGCCATTGTCCGCTCCATCATGCAATTACACGATGGAGAAGTGGAGCTGAAAAGCACACCGGGGAGCGGTACGACGGCCATTCTCTCTTTTCCCGTAATTTACAGACTTAAGAAAAATAATCCATAAGATGACGATTTGGTCATCTTGTCGTCATCTTTCTGACAGGTACTTATGTCATCATGATTAAATGATCCTGCCAATTCCATGAATTTTTCCTGAAACAGAGAAAATATGTTGGTGCTGAAACGCTTTTTCCCATTTACTGCCAGAAAATTCCTGATCGCCGCAAGCATCAGCCTTGTCCCCTTTGTTGCCCATGCCACTTCGCTCTCGCTCAGTCTTGACCAGGCCATTGCCAGCGCCCTCCACAGTCAGGCCGTCATTCAGGTAGCTCGACATCAACTGGCGGCACAAAAACATCTGCGCCAGGCAGCTCAGGCGCAATTGCTGCCGGCCCTGACCCTGAACGCCGCCACCATCTGGACCCAGTCCCGCGCTGGTCAGCCCGTGTTTGTGGCAGCCAACGGGGCACGGGAAATGTTGGGACAAATCCGTCTCGACATTCCCATTTATGCCCCGCAAACCCGGGCGCTCAGCAAACTGGCCAAAGATCAGGTAGAGATGGAAAACTATCGACTGCAGCAGAACCGCTTGGCGGTAGCCGCAGCGGTCACCATGAGCTACTTCAAGCTGGCGGAAATGGATAACACCATCGCCATCTGGAAAAGCGCACTGGGTGCGGCCCAAAACATCTATCGAACAACCAAAGAAGGTTTCGCCATCGGTACCCGCTCCCGCCTGGCATTGAATCAGGCCGAACTGAACGTGCTGCGCATGCACAGCCAACTGACCCAAACCCGAATCCTGCGTAAAGCCACGCAGCGCGTTCTGGCTTTGCAAACCGGGTTGGGACAACAACTCCCGCCGCTGACCAAGATGTCTCCAGCGCTGCAATCCTTGCCGGATTTTTCCGCAATTGAGCAGCAGGCCCTGCAAGCCCAGCCCTTGCTCAGCGTGGCAGAGGCCCAAATCAAGGCGGCTCAGGCCCAATTACAATTTCACCGGGGAGCCCGCCTGCCCGTAGTAGGTGCCCATGCCGCCTATGGAGTGGATAGCTCGACCATCCCCCACAGTGGACAATTGGGCTGGCAGGCTGGACTGAGCTTGCAGATGCCCCTTTTTGGCTTTGGTCGGAACCGTGACCAGATTGCTGCGGCACAACAACAAGTGGCTGCCTTGCAAGCTGCCAAATCTGCCCTGGAAATGCAGATTCGCAGCCGCCTGGCACAAGACCTGGGTACGGCCCAGGCAGCTACTATTGCCCTCAAAAATGCTGGAAAAATCGCTGACAGAGCCAATGCCGTGTATCAGATGACGCGCAAAGGCTATCTGGCCGGCGCCGAGAGCGCGCTAGCCTTGCAACAGGCGCAAAGCGCCTGGATTCAGGCCCGCTTGCAAGACACTGACGCCATGATTCGTGCCCGCTTGAGCCGGGCCCAATTAGCTCTGGACAGCGGCCGCTTACCTGGACAAGGACCATTCTCATGACATTTTTCCACTGGCAGCCTCTGGGCAGAAAATGCCCGGCTATTTCCGGGATATCGCCATCTCACCCTTTGCCCCTTTGTTCGGGAATACTGCTTCTGTTAATGCTGGGCACAGCCTGGGGGTCTCCCCTGCCGGTGCGAACCGCCACTGTCCATGTCAGCGCCGCCCTCCGGCAAAGCACCCTGCTGGCCAAGGTGGAAAGCAACGGTAATGTCACCTTGACAGCACCGGTGACGGGCCGCGTCCTCGGCCCCTTGCGTGCCGATGGCACAGTGACAGCAGGCGCCATCATTGCCCGGATTGCATCACCGGGATTACAGAGCAGCATCCAGAGCGCCCGGGAACAGGGGGCTTTTGCTCAGGAACAGTTTCTCCGCGACCAGAAACTCTATCAGGATGGCGTCATTGCCCGGCAAAATGTCGCCGGCAGCCGCCTGGCCCTGAATATGGCGCAATCGAAGCTGCGCGTATTGCAGGCGCAGGCCGCTCAACAAACCCTCACCGCCCCCTTTGCAGGGAGCCTGCATTATCTGGTTCCGGCAGGCGCAGTAGTCAATATGGGAACAGCCATTGCCACCCTGGCGGGGCGCGGAATCCCCTGGGCACAAGCCTATGTGACACCATCTCTGGCGCGCTATCTGCGCCCCGGCAGTACTGTCATGCTGCGCGGCACGGATTGGCATGGCGCTGGGCGCATTCGCTCCATAGGGCAGAGCGCCCAGCACCTGGGACTGGTTTCGGTGTATATCAACCTACCGGCACATAGTCCGGCTTTACCGGGAGAATGGCTGGAAATCACCCTAGAACAGACCAAAGGCCAGGCTTATCAGATACCCGCCGAGGCCGTGGTCATGCACGCCGCGCAGATCGAGGTGTTTGTGCTGCGTCAGGGGAAAGCCATGGCAGTGCCCATCCATATTATCGCCAGCCAGAACGGGCAGAGTTGGGTGGCGGGCGACCTGAAGGCGGGAGAGCAAGTCATCATCAGTGCCAATGATCGTTTGCTCAGTGGGACCCCGGTAAAAGAACGACAACCATGAACCGCTATTTGCATTTTCTCTGGACCAATCGCTTCAGCATCCTGTTGAGCGCCGTGCTGTTGCTGGGTGCGGGCTGGTTTGCCCTGCAGAATCTTCCGGAAAGCGTGTTTCCCAACGTCAATTTCCCGCGCGTTGCGGTCCTGGTCAATGATGGCAGTCTGCCCGTCAAGTTTATGGAAGTGGAAGTCACCAAGCCCCTGGAGGCCCTGGCAAAAGGTCAGCCCGGGGTGCGCCTGGTCCGCTCACAAACCGGCAATGGTCTGAGCAAGCTCAATATCTATTTTCAACCCGGCACCAATCCACAGACCGCATACCTGATGCTGCAGGCCCGCCTCGCCCAGTACCGCCTCCCCGCTGGTGCACAACTCCGGGTCATCCGCATGGCCCCCTATACCTATCCATTCGCCCAATATGCGCTGGTATCCAATCAGTTGAGCAGTTCGGCCATGATGCCTACCTTTGCCTTCAAGCTGCGTCCCGCCCTGCTCTCCATCCCCGGGGTGTATCAGGTTCAGGAAACCGGTCGTGGTTGGCCACAGGTACAGGTGCACCTGGATCCTGCGCGGCTGGCGCAATACCATCTCAGCGCCCAACAGGTCATTACGGCCTTGCAAGCCGCCCAGGGTCCATTTTTTTCGGGAATTCTTCATGCCTATCATCAACAATTGATCCTTGCCACCACGCCCCGGCCCGAGAGCGCTCAGGCGCTGGCTGCCTTGACTTTGCCGCTGGGACCGGCCGATGCTTCCGGCGCCCGTACTCCTCTAGCGTTGGGCGCACTGGGGGAGATCCATACCGGCCCCCCGCCACTGCTCAACGAAGCCGCCGTACCTGGCTACAAACATGCTCTGATTATGGACGTGCTCGCCCAGTCTGGCGTCAATGACGTCAGCGTCGCCCATGCTGTACAAGCCCGCCTGGACCTTTTACGCCAACACCTCCCGCAGGGTGTGCATCTGGTACCCATTTATGACCTCAGCCACCTGATCAGTCATAGTCTGCGCGACGTCTGGATCGCTCTGGGGCTTGGCAGCTTGATAGCCTGGCTGGTTATTTTTGCCTTTTTGGGACGTCTGGACGGTGCCCTGGCCACAGTGCTGGTCGTTCCTCTGGCCCTGGCCGCTACTTTTCTGGTCCTGCATGTCCTCGGATATGGCTTGAATATCATGACCCTGGGTGGCTTGACCGCCGCTATTGGCGCCCTGGTGGACCACGCTATTGTCGTCATCGAACGTGGACTGCATGGTTTGCATGGGCAACCCGCCAGCCGTCGCCAGTCGGCCCTGCGGCGCAGTGCCAGCATTTTACCGGTGATGAGTCTCGCTACCCTCACCTCTTGTCTGGTATTTCTACCCCTGTTATTTCTCTCCGGCACCTTGGGACTTTTATTCCGGCATATGGCACTGGCTATTGTGATTGCCTTGCTGGCCTCGCAACTGGTGGCTCTGCTGGTTACCCCCATCCTGACGGCATGGCTGGCGGGTCGGAGCATATCGCCCTCGCGAAAATTACAGCATCTTGAGCGTTGGCTTCGACGCCGATATAGCCAATGGCTGATTGCAGGAATGCGCCGTCCCTACTGGGCCATCCTGCCCATCCTCCTGCTTGCCGGTACCGCCTGGCTGGTAATCACCGTCCTGCCGACGGCCTTTCTGCCGCGTTGGGATGAAGGCATCATTTCCGTGCCTTATCGAACCCAGGTGGGCAGCAGTGTCGCCGAAACCTCGCAAATCGGTCGGTCCTTCATGCAGGTCGCCCTGCGCAATCCCAATGTGCAAAGCGCTTCTCTCGTCGTCGGTCGCGGCTTTGAATTTCGCCATGCGCCTGCCAACAAAGGGGCCATCACCATCGTTCTCAAGCCGGATCATCACGACAGCACGGAAGCGGTGATGGCCCATTTACGTCGGCAATTCCGCAGCATGGCCCCCAACCTGATCGGACTTTCCCTGCATCAGACCATGATCGTCCGCCTGGGAAATCTCTCGGGGGCCCATGCCCCCCTGGTCGTTTATTTGTTTGGTTCCCGCTCCAGCGCTCTGCGCAGTGAAGGAAAGCGACTGGCTGTGGCGCTAAAAAACAGCCATGACTTTGCGTCCGTCAATTTCAAGTCGCCCTCCGCCGGCCCGGAAATGAACATCACTCCCAGTCCCATGGCCACCCTCTATGGTATTACGCCGGCGGCCATCGCCGCTCAGCTCAAAACCCGATTCTGGGGAAGACAGGCAGGTTTCCTGCTCCATGGCGAACAGATTTTGCCTATCCGCGTCACCCTGGCGGGGCAGGCACAAACGCCACAGAGCTTGCCCGCCCTGCCCATCCAGCTACCCGATGGCGAAATGACCTCCCTCTCCAGCATTGCTTCTTTGCATGTGCAGGGCGCCGTCCCCTTTGTGACGCACCAGAATCTGGTCCCCGATGCCTATATGTGGCTGGAACCCAAATCCGGTGAGGGATTGGCCCAGGCTGCCAGCCACGCGCGAGCGATCATCGCGCGGATGCATCTACCCGGCAATATTACTCCGGTTCTTGGCGGATACTATCGCCAGCAGCGCCAGAGTTTTCAGCAAATGGCCCTGATTTTGGCGGGCGCGCTGGGGCTATTGCTGGTTCTGTTGGGTTTTCAGTTCAGCAGCCAACGGGCTGCACTGGCCGCACTTCTATCCATAGCCCTGGCAGCACCCGGTTCTCTTCTTTTGGTCTGGCTGTGTGGTCTGGACCTCGACAGTACGGCTTTTCTCGGCGTGTTGCTGGTTTTTGCCATTGCCGTCAACAACGTTATTCTCATTTTTGCCCGTGCCCGCCAGATTGGGGGTAGCCATCCTCGACCGTCTCTGGTGGCCCTCGCTGCCCGACAGCGTTTACGCCCTGTTCTGATGACCATGCTGGCCGATGTTTTTGGCTTCCTGCCCCTGGCCATAGGTATTGGTCATGGGACAGACCTGTTAAAGCCCCTGGCCATTGCTGTTATGGGAGGACTGCTGCTGTCCATATTCATGTCCCTGTGGCTGGCACCCGTGCTTTATTCAGCGATGACGCTTAAAAACTGAAGTTTAGACATACAGGCTCATCGCCAGTCCCTCTGGGTGGCGTTCTGGCTCGGTAAATATGGGTCAGAAGTGAGTCAGGCGGCCTTTTTACAGGGTGGGTCATCGGTATCGGCCCAAAAAGCGGGTGTAGGACACTGGAATTTTCCGGACTTCGGGTCGTAGCCCTTCCAGAAGGGAACGTGGAGAAAATGCAGATGCAGCCATTGGGCCATGAGACCTGCGGTAACGGGAGTAGCGATGCGCCAGGGTGCGATATCGAAGGTTGGGAAGTCCTCGGCAACGGTTTCGGCGAGGAGTTGCACCATGGACCAGGCGATACAGCGGATTTGCATCCAGCGTTCGAGAATGCGACGTTTTTGCTGCCAGAGGTTGTTGATGCCCCACCAGCGTTTGAGATTGTGGAAGATGGGTTCGATCTGCCAGCGGTTACTGTAAAGGACGACCACCTCGCTGGCGGTCAGATGGGTCTCGGACGCGAGATAGAGGCGGGTCGGAGACCAGCGTTGATGCTTTTCGTCGTAAATGGCGCTCCAGACAGCCCGGACCGGATGACCGTTCAGAAATCGTGCATGGGCGACGCAGGTTTGAAGGCGAACCTGCTGCCATTTCCCATAGATATGCAGCGAAACGGTCTCGGACGGCAGTGTGGCTGTCTGCTGAAGTATACTTGGCCCCATATTTACGAGGGCGTCCGCGTTGGGAACTGCGCGGTGGTGGGTCCCGGAACAACGCCGTATCTTTGCGCACCTGACCGATGAACTGGCCGTGCTGCCGCAACAAGGGCAAGAGCAGGCGACGGCGCATGAACCAGGCATCGGTGAGTAGTCGGACGGGTACGGGAATATGGGGCAGAAAGGCCCGCAGCAATGCCCCGGCGATTTTCAGCTTGTGGGTGTTGCCGGTACTGGGCACGAGGCGCAGGCGAATGGGAAAGGAAACGGCTTTGCCGGAACGGGTACGCAGGGTCAAGGCCAGCCCCACCCAGTTCTGGGCGAGCACATAACGGGGACGATTGTGCTTGTGGCTATGGTCATAACGTGTGGCGGAGCCGGGGGCCTTGGCAGAGTGTCGCAGGACCAGGGTGTCGTCCACGATCAGTTCGACGATCGGGAATCGGGCCAAGACTTGCAGGAGCCAGTGAATCTGGGCCACGGCCAACGCCTGGGTGCGCAGAGACTCGCGCTCCAGGAGTTTGTAATAGGTGGTCCAGTGAGAATGCCGGGTAATGTTGCCGATAGCGCGGGTGACCCAACCTTCGGGCGAGATCAGGCAGCCGCAGAGGAGTTCGACAAAGCTGCGCCGCGAACGGGGCGGCACGACCGCAAGGAAGCAGGAAATCCACTCCGAGAGGCGGAGGATGATGAGGCGATGAAAGGGCATGGGTATGATTCCGAGAAGCCAAAAACGCTTCTCATTGGCCGACCCTTTTTTCCAAAGGGTCGGCCGCACGGCACCATTACCTTGTCAAGCACTTTCGCCACTGCTCAATGATTTCCACAATTTTTTCCTGTCCGGTGCTTGCCGCCGCTATCAGGTGGATACGACCGGAAAGCACCAGATAAAAAGCGCTGGCCACTGCTTTCTCGACAAACAAAATCTCTCCGGAATCCAGGGTGACTTTTTTGCTTTGCAGCAACAAGGCATTCAGCAAGTCTTCCGGCCAGGCAGAAAAAAGTGAGGTTTCGCGCAAGATGGGGAATAAATTGTCGGCAACAGCTTCCATAAGGGCACTTTCTAATC